>JBFFYZ010000381.1:0-2708 GCA_041568895.1 Nitrospiraceae bacterium | reverse complement strand
GATGCGCTTCCCGCCGCTGCTCAGGATGTGGGCGGCCACCGTGTTGACGAGGGCCACCGAGGAATCAAGGTTTCTACGGACCTGGTCTTCGACCCCCTCCAACTCGTCGCGGTAGGCATCCCAGACATCGGCCATGGTCTGGATCGTGGTGGTCGATGGCCCATTTTTCATGGCGGGATACTAGGGCAGGGGGTGGGCTTTGTCAAGCCACTTTCCGGGGTTTCCGCCGCAATGAAGAGGCGCGAGTGACCATCGGCTTCAGTGCCTTGACAGAACCGCGTGCCATCCAGTAAGGTGGCGATTCAATTTCATTTTTCGAAGATTTCGGCTCCGACTTCAGACTCGCTTCATGAGCCAAAGTCCCGTCTTACAGCCGTTCCGATCCAGCGGTACCAAGCAGAACCTCTAAGGACAGGATGGACCATGGACATCGTGGGATTTCCTCCCAAGCAAGGGCTATACGATCCCCGGTATGAAAAGGATGCCTGCGGGATCGGGTTCGTCGTCAACATCAAGGGACAGAAGTCACACGCCATCGTCCGGCAGGGCCTCCAGGTTCTGGAAAACCTCTACCACCGGGGAGCCCAAGGCTGCGATCCCTGCACCGGGGATGGAGCCGGCATCCTGCTCCAAATTCCCCACGATTTTCTCAAGCGGGCCGCGGCCGACGTCCGGGTCAAGTTGCCGAACGCCGGCGAGTATGGGGTGGGCATGGTCTTCCTGCCCCCCGATTCCGGGCAGCGTCGCCAGTGCGAGACCCTCTTCGAGCGGGTGGTGGAGGAAGAAGGGGTCCGGCTGTTGGGGTGGCGGGACGTGCCGGTCAAGAGCGACGCGATCGGCCCGGTGGCGCGACGCACCGAGCCGGCCATACGGCAGATTTTTCTCGCCCGCGACATCCTGAACGAGGCCCAGTTCGAGCGCAAGCTGTACGTCATCCGGAAACGGGTCGAGAAGGCGGTTCGTGAATCGGCCGTCGAGGGCCGGCAGTATTTCTACATCCCCAGCCTTTCGGGCAACACCATCGTCTATAAAGGGCTCCTGCTGCCCCACCAAATTCCCCTGTATTACCAGGACCTGAGCGATGCCAGCTTCACGAGCGCGCTGGCCCTGATCCATTCCCGGTTCAGCACCAATACCTTCCCAACCTGGCCCCTGGCCCACCCCTACCGCTATATCTGTCACAACGGGGAGATCAACACCCTGAAGGGGAACGTGAATTGGATGCGCGCCCGCCAGGGCCGGTTGCAATCTGAACTGTTTGGGGAGGATCTGGCCAAGCTGTTCCCTATTGTCTATGAGGACCAGTCCGATTCAGCCTGCCTGGACAATGCGCTCGAGTTCCTCGTGATGGGAGGCCGTTCTCTGCCGCATGCCATGATGATGCTGATTCCCGAACCCTGGGTCAGCAACCCCCACATGGATCTGGAACGCCGGGGCTTCTACGAGTACCACGCGTCCATGCAGGAACCCTGGGACGGCCCGGCGGCGGTCTGTTTCACCGACGGCAAGCTCATCGGGGCGACGCTGGACCGGAACGGGCTCCGTCCCTGCCGCTATCAGGTCACCTCCGACGATCTCGTGGTCCTGGCCTCCGAAGCCGGGGTGCTTCCGGCCGAGCCCAAGGACATCCGGCAGAAGGGACGCTTGCAACCGGGCCGCATGTTCCTGGTCGATACGGTCCAGGGACGCATCATTGACGATGAAGACATCAAGGCGGACATCGTCCGCCGTCAACCCTACCGGTCCTGGGTCACCCAGTACCGGGTCTCGTTGGACGAGCTGCCGGAGCCGATGAACGTGCCCCAGCCGGACCATCCCACGCTGCGGCAGCGCCAGCAGGCGTTCGGGTACACCGTCGAAGAGCTGAAGATGGTCATCACTCCCATGGCCGTCAACGGCGAGGAGCCGGTGTCCTCCATGGGGACCGACACGCCCTTGGCCGTGCTCTCGGACCGGCCCCAACTCCTGTTCAAGTACTTTAAACAACTCTTCGCGCAGGTGACCAATCCTCCCATCGATCCGATCCGGGAGGAATTGGTCATGTCCCTCGTCACCAACATCGGGCCGAAGCCGAATCTCCTGGGGGAGACGCCGGAAGCCTGCCGCCGGATTCGGGTCAAGCAACCGATCCTGACGAACGGGGATTTGACGAAGATCCGGGAGATCGAGGACGAGCATTTCAAGAGCAAGACCCTGCGGATGCTCTACCGCGTGGCGGAAGGGGCGGACGGGCTCGGCGCGGCCGTGGACGAGCTGTGCCGGCAGGCCTCGGACGCGATCCAGGAGGGCTACAAGTTCCTGATCCTGAGTGACCGGGGGGTGAACGAGGAATGGGCGCCGATCCCGAGCCTGTTGGGAATTTCGGCGGTCCACCATCACCTCGTGAGGGAATGTTCCAGGACCGAGGTCGGGCTGATTCTCGAGACCGGGGAGCCGCGCGACGTCCATCATTTCGCCTGCCTCCTCGGATACGGAGCCGGGACCATCAATCCCTACCTGGTCTTCGAGACCCTCGTGGATATGGAGCGGGACGGCTACCTGCCGGAGGGCATCGATGCCACGACCGCCGAGGCCAAGTTCATCAAGGCGGTCAACAAGGGCCTGCTGAAGATCTTTTCGAAAATGGGGATCTCCACCGTCCAGTCTTACTGCGGCGCCCAAATCTTTGAGGCCATCGGGCTCAACCGCGAGCTGACCGACCGCTATTT
>JBFFYZ010000380.1:0-2716 GCA_041568895.1 Nitrospiraceae bacterium | reverse complement strand
CAGCCAGGAGTCGGGCGCGGGCGCGGGACGGTAGGGCACGCCGAACACCTGGCACTGGAGCTCCAACGCCTCCCACAGGTCCTTGTCATCCTTGTGCAGGCCCAGGGTGGCGCCGGTCGCGTGTTTGATCTCTCCCGAGGCCAGGAAATGATCGAAATGGGCGTGGGTGTGGAGGATCCGGACAACCGTCAGCCCCATGGCCTCCACCTCCCGGAGAATCCGTTCAGCCGCCCCGCCCGGATCGACCACGATCGCCTGCTTGGTGACCGGATCTCCGAGAATCGAGCAGTTACAGCCCAGGGGCGGAACCGGAAACGTTTTGCGGATCAGAGTGGACATCAACGCGTGAAAGTTAAAAAGCTCGAAAGCCGTCGACCCCTCCGGACTTGCCGACCTGATGCTGATCTAATAGACTGGCGACTTGAGAGACCGGTTTCCAGGACATGCTATCGCCTGCCTTCCCCTTTCGCAAGTCTTCACGGCCGGCACAACCGGCCATTCTATTGGCCTTCGGGCTTTGACACCCAGATCACTTCCGTGTCGAAAATGGTCCACCGCCGGTCCCGCTGGTACAGCCAAATGAGAAATCCCCCACCGCTGCCGTCGGGCCGGGGGTTCCCGACATAGACCAGCGCCTGGTCTTCTTTCGGCGTAAAACCCGCCCGGGAGAACAACAGGGTCCCGACGACCGGGGAAGCCTGAACCAACGCAACCGGAATCGGGGCGAGGAAAACCTCCGGATCTTCCAGCACCCCGTCCCGGATGAACCGGTACCGTACTCCAATGTTGAATTTGGCCTCCAACCGGAAGGGATGGAGGTTGCTCCGGACGAAATCATCGACCAGGGTGGCCGGCAACCGGCCGTTGAAAAAGCCGGCCTCCTCAAAGAAAGCCCGGCTGACCGGAGGCCAATCCGGTCTCAGCTTTATGGTCGTCATCCGCTCGATGATCACCAGGTCCGTTTGGGAGGTCAAAAATTTGCTGTCCAGGATGAGATCGTAGAGGTGGTACTCCCGAAGAGGGACCGGCGGGGACGGCGCGGGAGCCTCCGCCGCATCGGCTGGGGTTAGGGGAACGCCGAGGGGAATTCCCAAGAGAACTCCGAGGAGCACCCCGGCCAGCGCCCACCGGCCAAGGCCTTGCACGAGGAGTAAGAAGCTCATAGGAGGAGAATACCGGCCCGCTCCCACGGGGTCAAACGGATCTTTCCGATTCCCGCCGGTTTGCATTCATCCCGGATCGGGCCTAGAATCCGGCCCACGGTCTCGGCGCCCTGGGCATCCGCCCGGATCCGCCGGACCGGTCACTCACGAAGAGGAGTCGCTCAGCCATGGTTAGACTTGAATCCGCCCCAGTCCACTCGTTTGTCGGCCTCCCGGGAGTGGCGGGAATTTTGATCCTCTCGAGCCTGGTCGCCTTCTCGGGATGCAAACCGGACGAGTCCCCCCTGAAACTGGAGAACGATCAACTGCGCAAACAGGTGGCGAAACAGGAAACCGTTATTCAATCCATGCAGGACGGCAACAAGGTCATGCAACAGCAGATTGACCTGCTGAATCAGGAATTGCGGGAGGCGAAGCAGGGCACCGAACGCGCCAAGGCCGGCGCGAAAGAGTCGGCCCAGCAACTGGAGGCGGTGAAAGCGGAAAACCGGAAGGTCGCCGCCGAGGCCCAGCGGAGCGCCGCCAAAATGGCCCAGGTCACCAAAACGCTGCTGGTGGAAGACAAGGGCGGACAGTCACGGGAACTGCTCCTTCCCCTGGCCGCAGTGAGCAAGGCGGCAGAAGAGGTCCTGTCCCGCAACGGGTACACCCTCCGGGTCGGCATCAAGACCGACCACAAGGCCGTGTACGTCACCGACCGGAAGGTCTCGGCCCCGGCCTCGCTCGAAGTCTCCGGCTTCCGCAACCAGTACCTCGTCTCCCTCACGAGCCTCCCCACCACCGGCACGCTCCTGAGCGTCAAGGCGGACTTCGAAAAAACCGCGCAGGGCGGGCGGATCATTGCGGTCGGCCCCGAAGAGACCGCCGAAATCGAACGCCGGCTGATCGCCGAGATCAGCACCGCCCTGGCCAAGGACAAGGCCAAGATGTAGCCGGCAGCGGGTGACAGGAGGCCCCGCCTGTGCTAGGGTGACCCCCGGACGCTTGATGCTGACCTCGGTCGCCAAAATCCTCAGGGTTCTCAACTCCGAAACCGCCCCGGGCCAGATCAGCCTGGCTGTGGGGCTTTCCATGATCGCGGGCCTGACCCCGCTGGTCAGTCTCCATAACCTGGCCGTTCTCTTTCTCGTTCTCCTCCTGCGGGTCAACCTGGCCGCATTTATTCTGGGACTCACCTTCTTCACCGGAATCGCCTACCTGCTCGATCCTCTGTTTCACCGGTTGGGCCTCGCCGTCCTGACCGCGGGATCGTTGGAGGGGCTCTGGACCAGTTTGTACAACAGCACCCTGTGGCGGCTCGAGCGGTTCAATAATTCGATCGTCATGGGCAGCCTCCTGGTCTCCCTGGCCCTGCTGGGTCCCCTCGTGCTCTGCCTGAACTGGGCGATCCGCCGGTATCGGGTCCACATCCTGGCCTGGGTGCAGAAGTCCCGCCTCATGCAGGCGTTTACCGCGAGCAAGCTGTATCGCGCCTATCAGTCGGTGTCCGGCTGGGGAGGCGACGCATGATGCAATGGATCCGGTGGCAGGGCCTGCTCGCCTTTCTCCTCGTG
>JBFFYZ010000379.1:0-2719 GCA_041568895.1 Nitrospiraceae bacterium | reverse complement strand
GCCGGCTTTTTGACCGCCATCTGCTCCGGGATCCAATTGATGCCCGGCCTACCCAAGCGTCCAGCCGGCGAACGCATCGATGTAGATCCCGCAACGGGAGAAATTACCGGGCTGTTTTAGAATCAGTGATGGAGGATGAACGCTGAACGATGAAACGATGAATGGAGGAGTGAACACGCTGCGCTGTAATTCAGCACTCAGCGTCCATCAATCATCGTTTTTGGGTTAGCGCTGTTTGAGGAACTTGAAGAATTCCGAGTCGGGGCTCATGACCATGGTGGAGCTTCCGTTGAAGGCCTTCTTGTACGCTTCCATGGATCGGGTGAAATCGAAAAAGCGGGGGTCTTGCCGGTAGGCAGCCGCATAGGTCTTGAAGGCCTTCGCGTCGCCTTCCCCGCGGAGTTCTTGCGAGGCCTTGTAGGCCTCGGCGAGGATAATTTCTCGGTCCTTCTCGGCTTCAGATCGGATTTTCTGGGCCTCCTCGGCTCCCTCCGCACGATACTGTTTCGCTTGCCTCTCCCGTTCCGCCTGCATCCTGGCAAACACCGCTTTTTCGTTCTGTTCGGGGAGGTCGGCCCGCTTGATGCGGACGTCTTGAATTTGGATGCCGTAAGCCGAGGCCTTTTCGTTCGCCCGCTGGGACACCACGGTCATGACCTGTGAGCGGGTGGTGGACACGATCTCGGAGAGGTCGTGACGGCCCAGCTCGACGCGCAGCTCCGAGTAAATGATGTCGTGGAGTCGCTGAAGCGCGCCCCGCTGGGTCTGGAACGCCTGGTAGACCTTCAAGGGGTCCACGATCAGCCATTTGGCGTAGTTATCGATCAAGAGGGTCTTTTTATCCTGGGTAATGACGTCCTGGGCCGCGGAGTCGTAGTCCAGCAGGCGCTTGTCGAAATAAGTCACGTTTTGGATGAAGGGCACTTTGAAATACAAGCCCGGCTCGGTCACGTTACGCACCGGTTTCCCGAGCTGGACGACAATGGCCGTTTCGGTGATGTCCACCACGAAGAAGGGCGAGGCCCCAAGGACCAACAGCAGGACCAGGACGGCGAGCAGCGCAACGAGGATGTTTTGCTGGGTCATGGTTACGGCCTCTTTTCCTCGCCGCCCCCGGCGGCCTTGGCCGCCTTTTGGCGTTCCAGGGGGAGGAACGGCAGGAGCCGGTCGGCTCCCTTTCCGTCAATGATGATTTTCTCCACGTTGGGCAAAATTTCTTCCATCGTTTCGATGTAAATCCGCCTGCTGATCACGTCCTTGGCCAGGTTGTATTCCTTCAGCAACTTCACAAAGCGGTTCGCCTCACCCTCGGCCCTCGTCAACCGGGCTTGCGCGTACCCTTTGGCTTGGTTCACCATCTGTGCCGCCTCCCCCTTGGCCTTGGGGATGATGTCGTTCCGGTAGCTCTGGGACTGGTTGATCAGTTTTTCCCGGTCCTCTTTCGCGCTCGCGACGTCCTTGAACGCCGCGACGACCGCTTCCGGAGGATTGACGTCCTGCAATTGGACGGCCTGCACCGACACACCCGCCTGGTACTGGTCCAAAATGCCTTGGAGGAGCTGGTGGGTGTCCTCCTGGATCTGGGCCTTTCCGGTGGTGAGCGCCTCGTCGATCTTGTTGCGCCCGATGACCTCCCGCATGGATGCCTCGGCGGCCTTCTCAATGGTATCCTCGATGTCCGCCACGTTGAACAGGTACTCCCGGGCGTTTTTGATCCGGTACTGCACGATAAACTCGACCCCGATGATGTTCATGTCCCCCGTCAGCATCAAGGCCTCTCGCGGCAGCATTTGCTGACGGCCTTGCCGGTCCGTGCGAAAGCCGACCTCGATGCGGTGGACCTTGGCGACCTTGGGTTGGAGGACCGTTTCCACGAAAGGAATCTTGAGGTGTGGGCCGGGACCGACCGTTCGCACGACGTCGCCAAACCGCTTGACGACGCCCTCTTCGTCCGGGGCCACGATAAAGGCGCCCTGCCACACCAGGATGATGGCCAGGAGAATCAACAGAATGGGGCGAAGACCGCGGAACAGGTTCAGTTGGCGCAGGTGGGCTTGCGCCTGGCGGAGGACTTCGTCAATCGGATCGCTTTTCTGCCCCCAGGGATCTTTCGGGTCCAACGCCATGTCGTATTCCTCTGCAGCGGATCGTTGACGCTTGCCGGTTCAGGTGCAGGTCACCAGACAGTTATGTAACCCGTCCGCCCACCATAACAAACTTTCCCGGCATGGGCAACCTGCAAATTGTCAGGCCTTGTGTGGCTTCACGGTGGAGCGCATGAGGCTGTCGGCTTGCGGCGGGGAGAAGCCCAGGTACCCCTGGTGGCGTTCAGTCAGTTCCACGACGGAAAAGGCGGCACCTTCAACCTGCTCCGGCACGGTGAAGACCTGGCGCAGAGCCTCGCCACGGCTTCCGACAATCTCGCCGGCGAACCGAACCCCGGCCGCGTGCAGATGCTTCATGGCCACCTCGATGTCCTCGACCCGGACGGCCACGTGGTGGAGAGTGCGGTCCCCGAACTGCTTGACCCAGCCGGGGATGACGCTGGTGCGGCCCCGGTCGCCCGTATAGGCCTGGTCGATAAACAAGGGCGGGTAGCCCGATCGGCGGTACACCTTGGCATACCAGTCCTGGTACTCGATCGTTTCGGAGAAGTGATAGCCCAGCGCGAGGAACTCTTCAGCCCGGCGGTCAATGTCGTGGGTGCGAAAAGTCAGGT
>JBFFYZ010000378.1:0-2723 GCA_041568895.1 Nitrospiraceae bacterium | reverse complement strand
GTGTTCCAGAAGGTCGCGGGCTGAGCGGCGACGAACTCGATCTTGACGATGGACTTGATGCTCTTGAACCCGTACTTCCATGGCGTGACCAACCGGATCGGCGCGCCGTGCTGCTTGGGTAGGGGATGCCCGTAAATGCCCGTGGCCAGGATCGTGAGCTCGTTCAGCGCTTCCGCCATGGTGAGCCCTTCGGTATAGGGCCAGGGGCCATAGCCCTTTTGGTTCATGGCGATTGACGGCGTATGAAACGACGTGAACTGCACGTAGCGCGCCTGTGACAGGGGTTCCACCCTGTCCGCAAGCGCCTTGAACGGGAACCCGGTCCAGGGCACCGCCATCGCCCAGGCCTCGACGCAGCGGAGCCGATAGAGTCGTTCTTCCATCGGCATGAGCCGCAGCAAATCATCCACGTCGAAGGGTTGGGGATACCGGACGAGCCCACCGATCTCCACCACCCAGGGTCGAGTGTGGAAGCGTCCCACCCGTCGCCAGACGTTGTCCTTGTCCTCACTGAACTCATAAAAATTGTTGTACTGGGCCGCAATGTGTTCGGCCGTCAGCGGACGGTCCAACTTGAACGCAGGATTCCGCTTTGCGGGATACACCGTCTCATCGACCGGCGAGAGATCCCAATTCCGCGGTTCCTTCGCGAACTCCTCCTCGCTCACCGACTGGCTGCAGCCCGGCAACAACCCCGTTAAGGCCAACCCGCCCAGGCCGAGTAACCCCAAGCAGGCCCGCCGGGTGAGATACCACGATTCGGGGGTGGCCTCTCGTTCAGGAATGCGCCAGGCTGAAGGAAGGATCACTTGGGCCATGAGTCTGTTCAGATGTGGGAATGGGTGCCGTCACAGAAGGGCGGCTTCTTCGTGTGTTTGCATCCGCAAAATGCCACGCGCTGAGTTTCTTTAATCTCGACTTCCACCGGGGCAAAGTCGGTGCCCGTATGGGAGCCGTCGCAAAAGGGTTGCTTCTTGGAACGGCCGCACCGACACCAGTAATACGTGCCAGGCCCGATTTCCATCACATAGGGTGACCGCTGCGGAATGACGACTTCATCGGCCATACATGCCTCCTCTAAGAATGCGTCCGGGGTCGGGCCATCGGTGGGAGAGGCTGATTCCTCATCGCGGCTCATGCCTCATGCCTGACATGATCCGCACCACGCGGCCCCCGGAAAAACGACGGCAATTGTACCCAATGCCCAACGCGGAAATGAACGGGAAAATCACAGGCATCGCTTGGGGGAACCGTGGGCACCGAGGGGCGTCAGCCACAGGTAATCGGCAATGGGCTCCTTGATCAACCCGGCGATCTCCTCCATGCGCTGCGGCTCAAAGGCGGTCAGGTACACGGTCGCTTGCTTGACCGAGCCGGCATGGCGGCGCCGCACCCGGTCCGGCACCGGAATTCGATATTGGATGTGGCCGCCTCCCGTGTAACTGACGAGGGGGCCCTGCTCGGGGGCTTTGGTCCCGAGAAAGTCGGCGATCGTCTTGGCCATCCCCTCGTCCCGGAAGACCGAGGCCTCATACATGTGCTGGTAGCCCGCCTCCGACAGACCGCCATGGCACTTGCGCAGCTGATCCAGAATGACCGCCCGGTAGGAAGGCTCATCGAGGAACGTCTCGTCCCGCATACCCCACCGAACCATGTCCGGATCCGCCAGCGCTTGTTCGAGTCCCTGAAACGCCACTCCGCGGACCAACCGGCGCGGCGGATTCAACGCCAACACCGGGAGACTCTGCTGCCGCGAAAAGGCGATCAGCGGCTCATAGTCATCGAATCTCCCTCCCCAGTTCTGTTCCCAATGCGAGTCGAGGAGAAACTGGTCGCGACCTGCCTCCGGATCCCTCAGATACCGGTCCAGTCCGGCCTGACCGTCCCACCCGAACATTTCCAGGGCCAGCACCGGACGCAGGTTCACAGTCAGCAGCGCACGCAGGACCTTGAGGGCCGCTTCGATATGGGCACGGTTGCGGTGTTCCTCACCCAGGTAAATCACATCGCGGGTGGCCAGTTCGGCAATCCACTGTTCAAATGGAATCTCCCGTCCGGTCTTTCCCTCCAGGATTTGCCACTCCTGGAACCGCCCAGGCAGTTGGCTGCCATCTGATAATAGAGGAGAGTGAGTCTCCTCCACCGAAGGACCGGGCAAGCCAGGATCGGTTAAGCCGGCGGCGGGCCGGGCCACGATCAGGCAGAGCCCCAGGATGCCTAGCGTCGCGAGAAGGCAAAGGGGAAAGGGACTGGACCCTGAACGTGGAACACTCATGACCTTCTTCCTAACATAGGCCCCGCCTCCCATCAAGCAAGGGAAATCATACGCCTCGGATGGCAGGGATGAGCCTCGAGGGGTTTGCCATGCCCCCTCCCATTCTTGACGGAGCGCCGAGCCGGGGGCTATCTTGCTAACTGCGTCTTCGGGCGACCACTCGCACCGGGTATCCCATGGCACAAGGCACCACCAGACCGTCAAACCTGGAATTCTTGGACGCTCTCGAAACGGAGCTGAAGGCCCTCCCCGTCCACACGAACTCTTTTTTTCAAGCGTTCCAGCGCGGCGTGACCCGGGACCAGTTGCGACGCTTCGTCGGGCAATGGTACCTGTTCGGAATCCAGTTCCGAAAAATTCTCATCGGCCTGCTCCATAACCTGTCCGACCGAGATGAAGCGATCAGCCTGGAACTGATGCGCGTGCTGTACTCCGAGTTCGGCAACGG
>JBFFYZ010000377.1:0-2728 GCA_041568895.1 Nitrospiraceae bacterium | reverse complement strand
GTGATCTGGGAGGGATCCCGCTTCCGCTTGATGAAGTCCTCGACCATGCCGCTTTCCAGCGGGCCCGG
The DNA here is from genome assembly GCA_041568895.1 of Nitrospiraceae bacterium. Lineage (GTDB taxonomy): Bacteria > Nitrospirota > Nitrospiria > Nitrospirales > Nitrospiraceae > JBFFYZ01. The sequence goes on along the minus strand of JBFFYZ010000377.1, from coordinate 2,660 downwards.
TCGGTAGAGCGCGAGGATCGCGACTACGTCCTCGAAACATTCCGGTTTGATTCGCATCAGCAAATTGCGCATACCGGGGCTTTCCAGCTGGAAGATCCCTGTGGTGCGCCCGGAGGCCAGGAGGGCATAGGTGGCCAGGTCATCCAGGGGTAGCCGCCCCACGTCGAGGGGCAGGGACCCCGGGGTCCCGGTTCGATCCACCGCCCCGCTGTCATTGATCATGCGGACGCCGTGGTGGATCATCGTCAGGGTTTTCAGCCCCAGGAAGTCGAATTTGACGAGGCCGATCTTTTCGATGTCCCCCATGGAATACTGGGTGACGATTTCGTCGTTGGCCCCCTTGTACAGGGGCACGTGGTCGGTGAGGGGCTCCTGGGAGATGACCACGCCGGCGGCATGGGTGGAGGCATGTCGGGCCAGCCCTTCGAGTGCCTTTGCGACCGTCATCAGTTCGCTGATTTTCGGATCGGTGTCGATCAGGTCCCGAAGGCGCGGTTCCTGGTTCACGGCCTCGTCCAGGGTGATGTTCAGTTGAGGCGGGACCAGCTTGGCGACGCGATCCACCTCGGCATAGGGGATCTCCATCACCCGGCCGACATCCCGAATGGCGGCCTTGGCCCCCAAGGTGCCGAAGGTGATGATCTGACAGACGTGGTCTGCCCCGTACTTGTCGATGACGTAGTTGATGACCTCGCCGCGGCGGTCCATGCAAAAATCCATGTCGATATCCGGCATGGTGACACGTTCGGGGTTCAAAAAACGCTCGAACAGGAGGTTGTACACCAGCGGATCGAGGTCCGTGATGCGCAAGGCGTAGGCCACGAGGCTGCCGGCGGCCGAGCCACGGCCGGGTCCGACGGGAATGCCGCGGGACCGGGCGAAATTGATGATGTCCCAGACGATCAGAAAATACCCGGCATACCCCATGGTCATGATGACGGTCAGCTCTTCCCGCAGGCGGAGTTCATACCCCTCGGAGGGAAGGGAGCTGGGCCGTTCGCGCAGGCGTTCGGCTAACCCCTGCTGGACCAGTTTTTCCAAGTAGCTCTCCCTGGTGAATCCCTCGGGGACGCGGTACTGCGGCAGGTAGGACGTGTTGAACGAGAGCTTCAGATCGCAGTCGTCCGCGATCCGGCAAGTATTCAGCACGGCCTCGGGGAGTTCGGCAAACTCGCCGGCCATTTCCTCCGAAGACTTGACGTAGAGCTGGTCCGTGTCAAACCGAAGGCGGTTGGGATCGTTGAGGGTTTTTCCGGTTTGCAGGCACAGCATCACGTCGTGGGGTCGGGCGTCCCCCTTCTTCAAGTAGTGGCAGTCGTTGGTGCCCACCAGAGGAATCCCGAGTTTCTTGTGAATCTCCACCAGTCCTCGATTGGCCACGCGTTGGTGTTCGAGTCCGTTGGCCTGGACCTCGAGGAAATACCGGCCCTTGCCGAACAGGTCCTGGTACTCTCCGGCAGTCCGCATGGCGCCCGTCATATCGTTCTGGCCAATTAAGTAAGGGACTTCCCCGCTGAGGCACCCCGAGAGGGCGATCAGCCCCTCGTGGTGTTGCTGCAACAGATCCTTGTCCAGGCGAGGCTTGTAATAGAACCCTTCCAAATAGGCCTTGCTTACCAGTTTGATCAGGTTCTGGTAGCCGGTGCGGTTCGTAGCCAGCAGAATCAGGTGGTAGTAATCGTTGTGGGCCAGGAGGCCCTCCCGGCTGAGCCGGCTTCCGGGAGCCATGTAGGCCTCGCACCCGATGATCGGCTTGATCCCGGCCGCCTGGGTTTTCTGATAGAACTCCACCGCTCCGAACATATTGCCGTGATCGGTCACCGCAACGGCCGGCATGCCGAAATCCTTCACCTGTTGGACCAGAGGACCGATTTGGTTGGCCCCATCCAGGAGGCTGTATTGGGTGTGGAGGTGCAGGTGGACGAATTGGGCAGGCACGTGGCGGAACCTCACCGCCGAATTGTAATGGGGCCACCCAAGGAAGTCAACGAAAAGCCCTGATGTCGCGCGCTCGCACCGAGCGCGCGCCGACCGTAAAACCGGGCTGCATAAGCGCGGCGATAGACGACCTCTCCATGCGTCCCCGCTGCCTTGAACTCTCCCGGGACCATCTGGTATTCTGGCGCCCGTTTCAACACATCCGCGTGCCGGAGCGAGGGAAATCATGACCAAAACCGATCGGAAACGAGCCTTGGTGAGCGTCTCGGACAAGACCGGGATCGTGCCGCTGGCTCAGGGCCTCCAGGCGTTGGGATTCGACCTGCTGTCCACGGGAGGAACCGCCAAGACCTTACGGGACGCCGGCCTGACCGTGACGGATGTCGCCGCGTACACCGGCTCGCCTGAGATTCTGGAAGGCCGGGTGAAAACCCTGCACCCGAAGATTCACGGCGGGTTGCTCGGACGGCGGAACGTCCCTTCCCATGTGGCTGAAATGCAGGCGAACGGGATCGGTCCCATTGATGTCGTGGTGGTCAACCTCTATCCGTTTGAGCAGACCGTCTCCAAATCAGGCTGCACATTCGACACCGCCATTGAAAATATCGACATCGGGGGGCCCTCGATGCTTCGTTCCGCGGCAAAGAACCACGAGGACGTTCTCGTGGTCGTCGATCCCAGGGACTACGACCGGGTGCTGCAGGCGCTTACGACCAATTCCG
>JBFFYZ010000376.1:0-2767 GCA_041568895.1 Nitrospiraceae bacterium | reverse complement strand
TCATGACGGTCCTCAACAACGGCTTAGCGGGCGGGGTGGACCTCCTGTTCGACAAGGAGAACGGCTTTCTTGAGCGATTGATGTCCACCCCCATTCGCCGCACCTCCGTAATCTTGAGCCGGTTCCTCTTTGTCATGACCATCACGTCGCTTCAGATTCTGGTGTTTCTGGGCGTGGCCGCGTTGTTCGGTGTCCGTCCGGCAACCGGCTTCCTGGGTGTGGCGGTCATCTTGGTCATCGGCATGTTGTTTGGAGTGGGGCTGACGGCGATCTCGATGGCGATGGCTTTTTCGGTCAAGAGCCATGGAGACTTTTTCTCGGTGCTCGGGTTTCTCTCCCTCCCGATGATTTTTCTGAGTTCGGCCCTGGTGCCGCTCTCCGCCATGCCCACGTGGATGAGCGTCCTGGCCCGGTTCAACCCCATGACCTGGGCCATCGATGCGGTACGCCCCCTCATCCTGACCGGCTGGGTGGAGGCGCTGCCGCACGTCGCGATGGTGATGGTGGTGTTATTGGCCTTCGATGCCCTCTGTTTGTACGGCGGCGCGGTGGCCTTTCGAAGGGCCATGGGGTGAAGGGCAGCCGGCGTGAACGTACCGGCGCCCCTTCTGTAAGGCAATGAGGTCGGCGGTGGGACCATCCAGGGGACACAGGAGCGACACCCAGATCAAGGCTCTGATCCGGTTGCTGTCCGACGACAACGACCGGGTGGCCAAGACGATCACCCAGAAACTGGTGGAAATCGGCGATTCCGCGGTGCCTCTCCTCTTGGAAGCGGAAATCGAACAGCCGGAGATGGCCCGACGGATTGAGCAGGTGTTGGACGAGATCCGCGGGTGCCGGCTGGAAGAAGAGCTTCGTGCGCTGGCTTCCGGCTCGGAAGCCCACCTCGATCTGGAGTCCGGCGCGTTCCTTATCGCCCGGTACGCCTATCCCAGCTTGGAGGTGCCGGGGTACTCCCAGCAGCTGGATGAGATGGCGGCAGAAGTACGAAGTCGTTTGGGGCGCCGGGTGTCGGGTGAGGAAGCCGTCAAAACACTGAATCGCTACCTCTTTACCGAGCAGGGATACCGGGGCAACACGAAGAATTACTATGAGGTGGACAACAGTTATCTGAATCGGGTGCTCGATCGGAAGACCGGGATTCCCATCAGCCTGTCCGTCGTGTACCTGCTCATCGGGCGGCGCTTGGAGCTACCCCTGCACGGCGTCGGCATGCCCGGACACTTTTTGGTGAAGTTCGAATCGGACCGGTACAAGGTGTTCGTGGATTGTTTCAACAGCGGGGCCTTACTGACCGAACGGGATTGCGCTCGCTTCCTCATGCAGGCGGGGTATGGGTTTGAAGAAAAATATCTAAAGCGGAGCTCGAACCGCGCCATCCTCCTCCGCATGCTCAAGAACCTTCTGGCCATCTATCATCGTCTGGACGAGGAGGTGAAGGCGGCCCGGCTCAACCGGTTTATCGAGTTCCTTGGGCAGGAGCACAAACCAGACCCCGATTGCCCGGATCAGCCCCCTCCCTCCACCTGACCTCCCGACCCTCTCTTTGCGCACTGCTTACACCTCCACGGTCATCAAATCCCGCCCGATCAGGATGCGACCGTCGAAGGTTCGGCCGGCCTGTCGTTTGACGTCAAACCGATCGGCGACCGGATAGAAGTGAGACAAGATGAGGCATTGGACGCCCGCTTCCTGTGCCACCCGCCCGCAGTCTCCCGCGTGCATGTGGCCGGGGCCGGGGCGATTGGCTGGAAAGGAGCAGTCCAACACCGCTACCGTTGCCTGCCGGCAGAGTCCGACCAGGCTCTCGCAGTACTGGGAGTCCCCGGAATACACGAGCGCGTCGCCGTCGTGCTCGATGCGGTAGCCCACACAATGGAGGCGGGGGCTGTGCACCACGGTGCGCGGGGTGATGCGTGTCCGGCCCAGGCGAAAGCTCCGGTCCCCGATCTCGCGGATCCGCACCCGAAAGGCGGCGGAGGTGAAGCTCGGGAAGGTCCGCAAGATAGTGGAGAACAAGCGCTTAGTGCCGCGGGGTCCGAAGATGGTCAGATCGGGCCGCTTGCCGATGAACTTGGAATAGTACACCGCGTCGAAGAAAAACGTGATGAAGTCCGAGAAGTGGTCGGCATGGTAGTGGGAGAACAGCAGATAGCGTATCCGGTGGCGATCCACGTCGGTTTTCATCAGATTGGCCAGGGTCCGAGGGCCGAAGTCCAGCAGCAGCAGTTGGTCGGTCTGCACGAGATATCCCGCTGCGGCTCGGGTGGGATGGACGTTGGATCCGGATCCGAGGATCGTCAGAAGCATGAAAAAACCAACGCTGAACGATGAATGGTGAACGATGAACGGGAAGAACGAGATGACATTCGGCATGCGTCGAAGCGAGGCGCCGCCATTCCGCATTCACCGTGTGTCATTCCGCGTTGCTGTTCTGAAAGCTGTCGCGAAGGCGCAAGAGCAGCGCCCGAGTGTGCTCGGCTTCGCGCTTGCTGAGGGCCCGTTCGAAGTAGGGCCGGAGGAAGGCTGCGTGGGCCGTAAAGGTTTTTCGAAACAAGGCTTCTCCCCGGTCGGTCAGACGGATCTTCGTGCACCGGCGATCGCCGGCGACAGCGTCGCGCCGGATCAAGTTTTTGGCTTCGAGGCGGTCCAGGACGCCGGTGAGCGTGCCCTTGGTCACCAACGTCGCGGCCGACAGCTCCGAGCAGGTCATACCGGTGGTGTCGCCCAGGGTGGCGATCACGTCGAATTGCGATTGGGTGAG
>JBFFYZ010000375.1:0-2767 GCA_041568895.1 Nitrospiraceae bacterium | reverse complement strand
GGCATACGGTTTCCGTGGACGCCTCGGTCCGGAACCTGGTTCCAGCCGAATTGTGCACCGCCATCCGGGTCAACGGCACTTCGATTCAGACCATTGAGCATGTCCTGGCCGCCTTACGTGGCTTGGAAGTCGATAATGTCTATGTGGATCTGGACGCAGGCGAGGTCCCCGCGATGGACGGCAGTGCGGCTCCCTTTGTGGGACTGATCCGCTCCGCCGGGATGCTGGTTCAGGATTGCCCTCGGACCGTTCTCAAAATTATGCGGCCCATCGAGGTGACGGATGGTGACCGGCGTGTGGTCATTGAGCCCGCTCCTCAGACCCGGATCACCTATTCCATCCAATATGACCATCCCCTCATCGGAAACCAAACCTATACCTATGATGGTTCGGCCGACTCCTTTGAGCGGGATATCGCCGGCGCGCGAACCTTCGGGTTCCTCAAGGAAGTCGAGCAACTGTGGGCCCGGGGCCTCGGCCGGGGGGGATCCTTGGACAACACCATCGTGTTGTCGGAGGGAGAGGTGCTGAATTCCTCCGGGCTCCGGTTTCCGGACGAATTCGTTCGGCACAAAATCCTGGATCTGATCGGAGACCTCGCGCTTCTCGGCATGCCGTTCATCGGGCATCTGATCGCGGATCGATCGGGGCATGGCCTCCATACCAAGCTGGTCGAAGCCATTCTCGCGCAAACGGACAGCTGGGTGATCCTGAAGGAAGACGAAAAACCCGTCGCCGCCTAGCTTTTCCCTTTCTCCACTCTCCCTTTTTCACCTCTGCATAGATCCTAGCCCGCATTATTCACGGGCAGAGCCCGTCGAGAGGCGCTGGGTTGCGGGGCGTCTTCTCGTGAATAATGCGCCTACAGGTGCAGGCTCGGCTGCACCCGTAGGTTTCGACCGGCCGCCGATGCGACCGGCTCAAGGCTAGCCCTGGGCAACGCCCCGCGACAAGCTCGGGGCCATGAGGTCGTCGAACGGTTGGGCGGAGTTTTCACCTCTTCGTGAAGACTCCGGGCTAGACCTGACCCCAGAGCGAAATGTGTCCCCTACGCGCGCCTACCATGGCATTCGTGCCGTAATTTCTCCGGGACCAGATGAGATGTTGATCGGGTTCGCTGGGGTTGGTGATGGGGGGAGAAAAAAAGACGCCGGGGGCAAGTGGCCTTACCCCCGGCATCAACCCAAAGGTGGGGTTACTTCTTTTTCTTCTTCGCTGCCTTCTTCGTCGCCAAGATCCTCACCTCCTTTCGGTCTACACGATATCGCGTATAGGGAACGGCCTTACACGGCTTCGATCAGGGTTTCCTCCATGGCTTCAAACGTGTTGGGTCCGACTTTTTTGAAACGTTTGTCCCGCTTCAGAGAGGTCGCCACGGAGGTGAGCGGAGTTTTCCCTTTAATTTGAATGCCGCCTTCCAAGAGGCGCTGGAGCAGTTCCTTGGCGTGCATGGAACGACGAGCCTCCCGAAGAATCAGGTAGGCGGCCTCCGCCACGCTCATTCCGGAATACTTGCTGCGCCCCAGTAAAATTTCTCGTGATTTGTCGGTGACGTCCATCACGGCTGTGGGGCGGGGCCCCTTGTCGTCCGTGATGATTTGGCTGGAGAGACTGGCGAGTTTGGCTTTGTCAGCCTCGACGCGGTAGAGAGTTTCGGCGAGCTCCAAGTATTTTTTAATCGTTGCGATCTCCTCGTCTAGGCGGCGGCGTTTCTTTTCCAGTTCCTGGAGCCGAGATTTATAGGCATGAATCCGCTGCTCCAACCCAACAAGGATGTCTTTTAACTCTTCCACAAGCACAACCTCTTGCGAGCATGTTTGCTTTTTAGCATAGCTTCTGCATGCTGTCAACCACAAATCTATGGTTTTTTTGTGAAAGCATCGCTCGCATGTAGAATCAGACTTCAAACATAAAACTAAACCTCCATCCAAATATGGTAGGTGATCCCGGATCTGCTCCTACATATCCAAGGTCTCCTTGTCCATGCTTGTTAGCTATGCTTGGTCGAAACACGATGGGTCCTGCTGGCGCAGAAGGCGTGGATGAACCGGGCCGGTGTGTCTCTCCTTTGCGATGACGCTCTTTCACCTCTGACCCGGTTGTCTTGGGAGCCATCAGCCACAGGTACCCGGAGGCATCTTCCTCGAAAATACCCCCAGCCTATGATAAGGTGCGTCGCCCCTGGGGAGTTTGCGTGACATCACTGGTCGGACGGTCTGTGGAAGAAATCGCGTGGCCGCTGATGCGACGGTTGGGCTCCACGAGCAAAAGGTCGGTATGGATTCATGAAGGAGGGTGACATGAAGCGGGGAACTCTTTGGTTGCTGGCTCTGGGCCTGGTACTCCTGTCCGCATCGGGTTGTGCCCGATATCATCAGGGAGGACATCCGGTTGGTGGTGACCGTGGCGCGGCAGTGGATCGCGGGCTTCAGGAAATGAAAGACCTCGTGAACAAAACGGTCAAGGATCCGGGCAAAGCCGAGGAGGTCAAGGGCATCCTGGAGCAAATCGTCCAGGAAGTCCGAGTTTCCTACCAGCACAGCCGCGAATCACACCGTCAGCTGTACGAGCTCAATTCAAACTACCAGGCCACCCCCGAAGAGTTCACGAAAATCCTTGATGATCTCAATAATCATCGGATGCGCACGTCCGCGACCATTCTCGGGTTGCGATTCAAAATGAAGGGACTGGTGACGCCTGAGGAGTGGAAAGAGCTGACGGGGGCCATGGATCGGTACCGAAGCCGGTATCGGGGAGAGGCCGAGGG
>JBFFYZ010000374.1:0-2768 GCA_041568895.1 Nitrospiraceae bacterium | reverse complement strand
ATCGCCACCTTCCGGTTTGATTTCTTCGGCCAGGGCGAGAGCGAAGGGCCGTTCGAGCGGATCACCGTGACCCTCGCCTTGCAGCAGGCGCTGGCCGCCCTGGCTTTCGTGGAGTCCAAGGGCTACCGGCAAATCGCCCTGGAGGGCTCGAGCTTCGGCGGGCTCGTGGCCACCCTCGCCGCCGCGGAGCGTCCCGGCCTGGCCTGCCTGGCCTTGAAATGCCCGGTGGCCGATTTTCCCGAGACCCTTCAGCTGGAATTCGGGCCGGACGGCATGGCGCAATGGAAAGCGACGGACACGATTCCCGATGTGACCGGCGGCCCCGGCCGGGTGAGGCTGTTGTACGCGTTCTATGAGGACTGCACGAAGTATTCGGGCTACGCCGCGGCAGAGACGATCACGGCGCCGACCCTGATCGTCCAGGGCGACAAGGACCAGCTCGTGCCACCGCATCAAAGCCGGCGCCTGCTCGACTCGCTCCGCAAGGAGAAACGCCTGGAATTGCTGCCCGGCGCCGATCACGAGTTCACCAGGCCCGAGGACTTCGCGACCCTGACCCGCCTGCTCGGGGACTGGATCGCCGGCCATGTGAACCGGCCCCAGGCTTGAGCGGGAGCCTGTCCCATGTCTGAGATCCCCACCCTGAAAGACGAGCAACTGGAAATCCTGAAGCTGCTCTATCCCTGGTACAAGGAGGAGGTGTTCCGGCGCCGCGAGCAGATGATGCGCCTGACCGCCTTCGCCAGCGCCTTCCTCGTGCTGCTGCTGGTCACGCTCCTGGCCGTCCCCGCCGCACCGCGCGCCGACTGGACCGTGGCGTTGTTCGCAATGACCGGCGTCGCGCTCTTCTCCGCCACCTTTGCCTTTTTGATCTTGCAACAGCGGGACCGGCACCGGCTGGCCAAGCAGGCGTTGATCGAGATCGAACGGATTTTGGGGTTGTATGACGAAGGGCTGTACCAGGTGGGGAAAACACTCTATCCGGACGACTGGCAGACGGCCTGGATGGCCGACCGGAGCGTCACGGTCTATCTGACCATCTTAGCGACCATGACGGCCCTGGTCATCGCCGCCGTGGTCATTAGACAATAAAAATTCTTCACGGCTTAATCGCCTCTTGGTTAAGGGGCAATCAGAATAGACAAGATGTCGTACAGAACATAAAGGGGCAAATCGCTCCCCTGATCGGGACGGACGTTTTGCCTCATTTCAACGATCTGCTCGTGCAAGACAAAGACTCCCCGGCATTTTTCACACCTTGAAAGCTTGACCTCCTGGATCATGCCTTGGGTCAACGAATTCGTCTTGCACTTGGGGCATTTTAATCGATCGGCATCGGGTACGGGCTGAAAGGTAGCCGGGCGCCCCAAATCCTTTCCTCCCATTTCATCAACTGCCGCCCGATAGGATTCCATCTCACCCGGATCAAACCACACTCCCATGCACCAGGGGCACTCATCCACATGGATGTCCCCCCTATAGGATTTAACCGCGAGTTGCTTCTGACAGACAGGACAATTCATTGGACCATCTGAAATTGTTACACGGCGATTCTTAATCTGAAGGGAGCATGTCCGACCCTACTCCTTCTTGCCTTCCGCCGAGACGGACTTCGCGCAGCGGAAGCCGATGTAACTGTTCTGCGTGTCGGGCGGCAGCTTGAACCGCCCATAGGTCAGCAGATACTTCGGCAGGTCGGACCAAGCTCCGCCGCGCAACGCCTTGAACTCCCCGGTCTCCGGTCCCGCCGGGTTCTGCTCCGGGCTATGCTCGTAATAGATCGACTCGTACCAGTCCTGGACCCATTCCCACACGTTCCCCGCCATGTCATAGAGCCCGTACGGACTCTTCGCCCGGTGGTAGTGCCCCACCGGCATCAATGCCTGGCTGTAGCTGAAGCGGGCGCCTAGGGCAAAATTGGCCAGCTCCGCGTTCGGCGGGACGTTGCCCCAGGGATAGAGCCGCTCATCCGTGCCGCGGGCCGCCTTTTCCCACTCCGCTTCGGTCGGCAGGCGTTTTCCCGTCCAGCGGCAGTATTCGTCCGCGTCGAACCAGCTCACGCCGACGACGGGACGATCCCCGTGGATATCCAGCTTGACCAGCTCCCAGAGCCAGGGCGCCTTCCGCTTGGTCTCCTTCAGAAACTGCGCATAGCGCCTGGTGGTCACTTCGTAGGTATCCATGTAAAACGCGTCGAGGACGACCTTGTGGCGGGGCTTCTCGTCGTACAGGCCGACGGTCCCGTCGATCCCCATCCAGAATTCCCCGGCCGGGATCAACGCCATGGGGGCCTCGCGGTCCGCACCCTGCTCCGCCTCCTTCTGGAGCTTCCGAAGCCGATCCAGCTGCGCCTCCGCCATCCCCACCCACCCCGCGATCGCCACGATCAGGAAGACTGCGACTGCCCTCTTATCCATGCTCCCCCATTCTTTTCTTTACTTCTTCCCCCTTACCTCTTCCCCGTCACTCGTCACTCTGAATTCATCATTCATCGATCATCATTCATCATTTTAATACACTCTCCCACCCACCACCCAGTGGCGATCATCCGGGACGTCGATGAGGAGCCGGGACATGTTCATCTCGGCCAACTGGGACGCCACCTCGTCCTCCGTGAAGGCGGCCAGCAACGAGTTGTAAAAGTCCTTCCGGAGAATGGGCGACTCGTTCGCGGCGTACTGGTCCACGATCGCCTGCGCGTCCTCCGGCGATTCCGGACGCAGCAGATCCATGACGAGGACCGGGGAGCCGGACTTCAGCAGCCTCTT
>JBFFYZ010000373.1:0-2770 GCA_041568895.1 Nitrospiraceae bacterium | reverse complement strand
CCGCTCCCACCGTTGAGCGAGGCCCTGGTCCGCCCAATTGGGATCGGGCTCAGGAAAGGGGGCCAGGTGGACACTGAGATGGCCATTGCTCGTCCGGATTCCCTCCGGCCAAGTTTTCCAGATTTCCTCCGCGGTAAAACTGAGGATCGGGGCCATCAATTTGGTGAGCGCCAGCAGAATTTCCAGAAGCACTGTCTGAGAACCCCGCCGCAGGGGAGAATTCCGGTGAAACGTATAGAGGCGGTCCTTGAGGATGTCCAAATACACCGCGCTCAGGTCCACGGAACAAAAATTATTCAGCGCGTGGAAGATGGCGTGGAACTCATAGGCGTCATAGCTGCGTCGAATCCGCGGGATCAGTTCCCCCAGCCGGAGGAGGGCCCAGCGGTCCAGCTCCGTCAGGGCTTCGTAGGGCACCCTGTGGGCGGCCGCGTCGAAGTCAGACAAATTGCTGAGGAGAAAACGGCAGGTGTTCCGGATCTTCCGGTAGGCCTCGACCAGGTGGGTCAAAATCTCGGAGGAGATCCGCAGGTCCTCCCGATAGTCCTGGGCGGCCACCCAGAGCCGGAGAATTTCCGCTCCAAACTGTTTGATCACATCCTGGGGCGCCACCACGTTGCCGGCCGATTTGGACATCTTCTTCCCCGCGCCATCCACCACGAATCCGTGGGTGAGCACGGATTTGTAGGGGGCCCGGCCGTCGGTCGTGACGGAGGCCAGCAGGGCGCTATGAAACCATCCCCGATGCTGGTCGGACCCCTCTAAATACAAGTCCGCCGGCCACCATTGGCGGGGCTTGAGCACCGCGGCGTGGCTGACACCGGACTCAAACCAGACATCCAAAATATCCTGTTCCTTCTCAAACGCCTGTCCCGTGCAGCCCGAACAGCTGGTTCCGGACGGCAGCAAGGCGGACGCTGGCTTCTGGAACCAGATCTCGGCCCCCGCGGCAGCCACCAGGTCGGCCACGTGGGCGATGACGCGCGGGTCCTTCAGGACGGCTCGGCATTGGGTGCAGGTAAAGGCCGGGATCGGGGTCCCCCAGGCCCGTTGCCGGGACAGGCACCAGTCCGGTCGGTTGAGGACCATCCCGTAGATCCGGTCGTGCCCCCTGGTCGGAATCCAGGCCACCCGAGTATCGATTTCCTTCAAAGCCGCGTTCCGCAGGTCATGGTGGGCCATCGAGAGAAACCATTGCTCGGTCGCCCGGAAAATCACCGGATTTTTGCAGCGCCAGCAATGGGGATAGGAGTGGGTGATCGTCCCCTGGCCGAGCAAACGGCCGTTGGCGTTCAATTTCTCTACCAGGGCCGGATTGGCTTTCAGGACCTGCTGCCCGGCGAATTCCGGGACCGCCTCGGTGAAGCGCCCCGCATGGTCCACCGGCGCCAGGATTTCCAGTCGCTCTCCTAGGGAGGCCGAGGCGTTGTGCTGGAGGACCAAGGCATAGTCTTCCTGGCCGTGGCCCGGGGCTATGTGCACGCAGCCGGTTCCCTGGTCCAAGGTCACGAACTCTCCGAGCAGGATCGGCGAGAGGCCGGTGCTGAGCGGACGTTGGCATTCCAAACCCGGGAATCCCTGCGCGCCCTTCCTGGTCCCGAGGACTCGGTATCCGGTCAACCCGCAGGCCTTGGCCACCTCCTCCACCAACTTCTGGGCGATGATCAGGACGTCAGGCCCCACCTGCACAAAGGCGTAGTCGAACTCGGGATGCAGGCAGAGCGCCTGGTTGGCGGGCAGGGTCCAGGGAGTCGTCGTCCAGATGACGACCGAGACGGACTTGACATCGGGTGGGAAGGCGAGGTCGAAGATCGCGGATCCCCCCAACAAGTTTGGCTGGGTCACCACTGGAAACTTGACGTAGATGGAGGGGGAGGTGTGGTCTTCGTACTCGACCTCCGCCTCGGCCAAGGCGGTCTGATCGACCATGCACCAGAGCACGGGTTTCAGCCCCTTGTAGACCCCGCCCTGCTCCACGAATTTCCCGAATTCCCGAAGAATCGTGGCTTCATAGGCCGGATCCATGGTGACATAGGGGTGGTCCCATTCTCCCAGCACCCCCAGGCGCCGGAACTCCTCCCGCTGGATCCCGAGGTATTTCTCGGCGTACTCGCGGCAAAGCCGCCGGATCGCCAGCACGTCGAGGTTCTTCTTTTTATCCCCCAGCTCCTTCAGCACCTGATGCTCGATCGGCAGCCCGTGGCAATCCCAGCCGGGCAGGTAGGGGACGCGAAACCCCGCCATGGTCTTGGATTTGACGATGATGTCCTTCAGGATCTTGTTCAGGGCGTGGCCGATGTGAATGCGCCCGTTCGCATACGGCGGGCCATCGTGCAGGACGAACAGGGGCCTCCCCTGCCCCTGTTCCTGAATGCGCTCGTACAGACCCTCCTGCTGCCACCAGGCCAGCAGTTCCGGCTCCCGTTGAGGCAGGTTGGCCTTCATGGGGAAGTCGGTCTTGGGCAGGTTCAGTGTGGTCGTATAGTCCATTGCTCTTGTTCACTCAACGCAGGGATAGCCATAGGGAAGGGGGCGGGGTGGCTCCTACTGGTCGTGGTCACCGAGCACGTTCTGCGAGCACATTCTGATTGTGCGCGGTGCACGAGCAAGGGAGTCACCACGCCCCCTTTGCCAAACCGGGGAACGCTCAACTCACCGCCATCATGCGATCCAGGGCGATCTTGGCCCAAACCTTTTCATCATCGGGCACGACGATATGGTTCACGACATGCCCTTCGGCGAGGTTTTCCATCGCCCAGCAGAGGTGGGG
>JBFFYZ010000372.1:0-2777 GCA_041568895.1 Nitrospiraceae bacterium | reverse complement strand
GATGGCGCGCAGGTTCAGATCCTGCACCAGATGTCCCGCCGCACCCAAGGCCTCCGCCAACTGTCTCGCGCGCTCCACCTCCATCCGGTGTCGTTGTCCATAGGAGAGGGTGAGAAAATAGAGGATGCAGCCGTCCTGCTTGGCGAGGGCAGCCGTGACCGCCGAATCCAATCCTCCGCTGGCCAACACAACTGCCTTCATAGAAGCCTGGAATCCGGCGGAAGGATGCAGACGCCGACGCTTGAGATCGCGGGGTGGAACGGGGTTGGGCTATGACCGGAGCACGACCCCGGAATCGTCCACCCGGAAAACGGGGCGGGCAAAACTCCTAGTCGCGCTCCTCTTCCTTTTCTATTTTTTCCAGGAGCTCCTGGCGAGTCTGGCACTCCACGCACAATTTGGCGAAGGGCACCGCTTCCAGGCGTTTGGCATTGATCTCCACGCCGCAGTCTGCGCAGACCCCGTAGGTCCCTTCCGCCACCCTCGTCAGGGCCTCATCGATGAGTTGCCGCTTCCGATTCCGCATTTCCATGAGGGAAATGCCAAGCTCGCGCTCCAGGTCCATCAGGGCTTGGTCGCCCACGTCCATGGCCGATTCCAGCCGACGCTGTTGATCCTCGGTCAGGCGCTGTTCGAGAACCCCGACGATTTCCCTCATGATTTCATGGCGTTTAGCCCACAGCATGTGGGACAAAAACTCTTTTCTTGCCGGGGCCATCGGCTTGATCCGGACCGGTTCCTTGACGGGAACCTCCGCCGGCCGAGGGGTGGCCGGCCTGGAGCCGCGGGACCCGTTCGCTTTGGAGGCCCCGGCCGGCTTTTTAGCTGCTTGGGATTTTGCTTTCCCATTGCCCCGGGCGGTGGCTTTCGCAGTTGACGGTGATTTCTTTTTGGCCTTGGCTTTGTCGGGCATACTGAACATGTCCTCTCTCGATAAGGGTCTGTCCCTAAAAAGTTCGGTATTTTTATCACGGCATCCCGGGTTTGACAAGTCTGGATCGAACCTGAACAACCCGGGCACGGGAGGCTGGACGACAACGGATCCGGATCAAGGCAGGAAAAACCACCCTGCCGAACGAACCCCAGGCGGCGGGTTATTTCGAATAGCTGATGAGGGAGTAGACATCGTATCCGTTGAGCTTGTCTCGGCCCCGAAGTGCTTCCAACTCGACTAGAAACACGCAGCCCACGATCTCTCCACCGAGTTGCCGAATTAAGCTCACCGTCGCGGCGGCGGTTCCGCCCGTGGCCAGGAGGTCATCCACCACCAGGATCCGCTCCCCCATTTCAACCGCATCTCGGTGTATGGCCAGGGATGCGGAGCCGTATTCCAGGTTGTACTTCACCTCGAAGATATCGGCCGGGAGCTTTCCCGGCTTGCGGACCGGCACAAACCCGGCCTGCAGGTGATAGGCCAAGGGGCCGCCCAGGATGAACCCCCGGGATTCGATGCCCACGACCTTGGAAATCCGCTTGTCCTTGTACCGCTCGAGAAGATCGTGGAGGATGCTGCGAAAGGCCTTGGCATCCTTCAACAGGGTGGTGATGTCATAGAAGAGAATGCCGGGCTTGGGAAAATCGGGGACTTCACGAATGAGGGTTTTGTAATCCATACCTGCGCGCCTTTCCATACATGACGGTCTTATAAAAGGTCTTCCTGCCTGATCGTCTGTTTTTCGATCACTCCACGGAGTTTCACGAGGGCCGCGGTCTCGATTTGCCGTACGCGTTCCCGGGTGAGCCCCAGCTGGCGGCCGATCTCTTCCAGAGTCTGGGCCTCGCCACCGTCCAACCCGAACCGCAGGATGATCACGGTTTTTTCCTTTTCCTGAAGGTTCTTCACCCACTCCATCACACCGGCCCGCCGCTGCACCCCCTCGGCATTCTTGGCTGGCGAGGTCCCGGCGGGGTCCTCGATGATGTCGCGCAGGAAGGTATCGGTGTGCTCCCCGATGGGACTGTCCAGGGAGCAGGTGGTGCGGACCAATTGCTGCAGATCGGTAACGTCATCCTCCGGCACCTTCATGCGGGCGGACACCTCCTCCGGGCGAGGCTGGCGCCCCAGTTCCTGGGCCAGGACTTCCACTTCGGATAAATACCGGTTCAACCGCTCCACGACGTGGACCGGCAATCGAATCAGTTTGGCCTGGTTGATGATGGCCCGTTCGATGTACTGCCGGATCCACCAGGACGCGTAGGTGCTGAACCGAAACCCTCGGGCATAGTTGAATTTCTCGACCGCCTTGATCAACCCGAGATTCCCTTCCTCGATGATATCCGAGAAGGGGAGGCCGCGGTTCATATACCGCTTGCCGATGCTCACCACCAGGCGAAGGTTCGACTCGATCATTTGTTCCCGGGCTCGGAAATCTCCGTTCTGGACGCGCTTGCCCAGGTCCTGCTCTTGCTCGAAGGTCAGGAGGACGGACTTCCGGATTTCCTTGAGGTAGCTTTTGACCGCGTCGAGGCCTTCAGACCGCTTGCTCTTGCGGTCGACAGACTCTTCGGGTCCAAGGTCCGACTCCGGGGTCCCGCCTTCGGTCCCTTCCCCGCCGTCGGCTTCGATTGGATCGATCACCTCGTCGTCATTTCGCCCCATTGGGTCCCTACACTGCCTCCCTATGCCAGTTACGCTGAAGGGGACCGGCGACCCGCCGGAGCCGGACCGCGGCATTCCTCCCCGAAGTGTTCAATAGCCGATCTGGAAGGCTGACCCTTCTCCCGTCGGAGTCTCCCAGGATACCTGGAGATCATCCACTTTGGCCAGCGAAGGGCCT
>JBFFYZ010000371.1:0-2782 GCA_041568895.1 Nitrospiraceae bacterium | reverse complement strand
TCGGAGCGCCCTAGGGGGTTTCTCGCTCTCGTAAGGAGGCGTCTAGATGTACAAGACGATATACGTCCCGGTCGACAACTCCGACCACTCCAATATGGCCGTGGACCTGGGCGTGCAGTTGGCCAAGACGTTCGGCTCCAATATCGTGGGCAGCCACGTCTATGCCGCCAAGATGCACGACAAACGGTTCAAACAGATGGAGGCCGGGCTCCCCGAGGAATACCACGACGAAAAGGAACTGGAACGGCAGCGCCAGATCCACGATTCGCTGATTACCCGCGGGCTGCAGATCATCACCGATTCCTACCTGGACTACGTTGATAAAAAATGCACGGAATCCAACCTGCCCCTCGAGCGCCGGTCGCTGGAAGGGCGGAACTGGAAGGTCCTGGCCGAGGACATCAACACCAATGCCTACGACCTCGTCATCATGGGAGTCATCGGCATCGGGGCCGTCAAGGACAGCGTGATCGGCAGCAACACCGAGCGGGTCGTCCGGCGGGTGCGGTCCTCCGACATGCTGATCGTGAAGCACACCCAGCCGATGAACGGCGGAAAGATCATCGTCGCGGTGGACGGCAGCGCCTTTTCGTTCGGCGGCCTCAAGACCGCGTTGGCCCTGGGCAAGGCCCTGAACAAGCCGGTCGAGGCCATTTCCGCCTTCGATCCGTACTTCCATTACGCGGCCTTCCATAGCATCTCCGGGGTCCTGAACGAAGAAGCCGGGAAAGTGTTCCGGTTCAAGGAGCAGGAAAAGCTGCACGAGGAAGTAATCGACAGCGGGCTGGCCAAGATCTACCAGTCCCACCTGGACATTTCCCGGGAAATCGCCCAGGCCGAGAACACGGACATCAAGACCACCCTGCTGGACGGCAAGGCCTTCGAGAAGATTATTCAATACGTGCGAAAAGAACAGCCCTGGCTGCTGATCCTCGGGCGGATCGGCGTGCACAGCGACGAGGACATGGATATCGGGAGCAACACCGAGAACCTGCTCCGCCAGGCCCCCTGCCATATTCTGATTTCCAATCAGAAATATGTGCCGCCCATCGACACCCAGGCCGAGTACACCATCGCCTGGACCGAAGAAGCCCTCCGGCGCATGGAAAAGGTGCCGGTGTTCGCCAGGGGCGTGGCCAAGACCGCCATTCACCGCTACGCGATCGAGAAAGGCCACACCATCATCAGCAACAGCGTGGTAGACGCCGCGGTCGGGCACATCCTCCCCAAGGGCGCGATGGATGCGATGAAGGCCCTCGGACAGGGCCTGGACAGCGCCGGGATCGACCGGAACAAGATGCAGGCCGATGACGCCGTGGCCAAGGACTTGATGGGGAGCACGCTCAGCGGCATGGTGTCCGGGATCGTGGAGGAAAAGCCCAAGGTGAGTGAGGGCACCCAGGCCTACCTGGATCGCATGAAGCAGAACTACTTCGTCTGCGACGGCTGCGGGTATATCGGCAAGGGCGACACCCCCGTGAAGTGCCCCGTCTGCGGCGCTGAAGGCGACCGGTTCAAGCAGGTGGACAAGTCCATCTTCGAGGCTGCCGCCAAAGCGGAGGGGACCCTGGAAACCGACGTGGCCTACGACGACGTCCCCATGCAATGGACCAAAGACGCGAAAGAGGCCATCCGGGCCGTGCCGGCCGGGTTCCAGCGGCGCCGGGCGAAGGCCAAGATCGAAAAGACCGCCCGCAAGCTCGGCATGACCACCATCACCCTGGAGTACGCCGCCCCCATGATCAAGGAAGCCGCGGAAGAAGACTACACGCCGATTTTTGCCAATAAAGGCGACGGCACCTCAGCCGAAGCGATGGCCAAGCTCGGGCAGGCCCAAGGCAACGGCGGCACCACCGGCGTCGAGGCGGCTCCGGCCGCAACCGCGTCCACGCCGCCGCCTTCTCCCTACACCTGGTCCCCGGAGGCCCAGCAGCGACTGGAGCGGGTCCCCGCCGGGTTCATGCGGGATTGCACTCGCGCGTTGATCCAAAAGCACGCCGAGAAACTCGGGACCACCAACATCACCATTGAGGTGGCGAACCAGGGCATCGAGCAGGCCAAGGGGACCATGGAAGAGGCGATGAAGACGGGGAATCTCAAGGAAATCATCGCGCGCCTCACCGGCGCAGAAGCCCAGTCCCCCGCACAGCCCGGGTCCGGCCATAATGGCTAAGTCCCTTCCGATCCTGAACAGCGTGTCCCAGCTTGCGGGCCGGATCGACTCCCTGGCCCAGCAGGTGCAAGGATTTTTCTCGCCATCAGCCTCCCCCGGACCCGGCGACGGCCGGACCGTGGATGACTTCAAGCCGTTCCTAATCGCGCTCAATCTCACCAAGCGGTGCAACCTCAAATGCGCGCACTGCTACCTCGACGCGACCACCAAGGCCGGGGGCGGGTCGGATGAATTGACGACCGAGGAGTGCTATCGGCTGATCGACCAGATCGCCGAGGTCAATAAGGGATGCCTGCTGGTGATCACCGGCGGCGAGCCGCTGACCCGCCCGGACATCCTGGATATCGCCCGGCACGCCGTCGCGCTCAAATTCATGGTCGTGTTCGGGACCAACGGCATGCTGATCGACGACCGGATGGCCAAGGAGCTGGTGGACATCGGCGTCATGGGCGTGGGGATCAGCATCGACTCCCTGGACCCGGCCAAGCACAACGCCTTCAGGGGCGTGCCCGGCTCGTGGGAAGGCGCGATCGCGGGGATCGAGGCCTGCAAACGGAACGGGCTCCAATTCCAGGTGCACTTCAGCGCGCAGCCCATGAACTACCAGGA
>JBFFYZ010000370.1:0-2784 GCA_041568895.1 Nitrospiraceae bacterium | reverse complement strand
TAGCTGTGGAACTGCCGGCCGCCTTCCTGGGTGTCCGGATGGATGTACCATTCCATGTCGGCGGTCTTGGCTTCCGCCACCACCGCGTCCGGGTTGGTCGTGGTCGCCGGCTGACCCGTCGCGCTCACCACCATACTGGAGCCGTGGATATGCAGGCTGACATCTTCGCCGTATTCCAACTGGTTCCGCAGGGTGATCTTCAGGCAGTCGCCCTGGTTTGCCCGGATCACCAGGGGCTGGATCCACTGACTTTGCAGCCCTTGGGTCACCGCGCCGGGGTCATAGCCCTCCACCTCGCGGGCGGCGGCGTTCTTGGCCTCTTCTTCCCGGACCTTCTCGATGTTCTCGGTCAGGACGTACATATAGCCGGGATAGAAGTCGAGCCACTGGTTCAGGGTGATCTCGACGTTGATCGCGGAGACATCGTAATGCCGCACCGGTGCGCTTGCGGGGCACCGACCGCCGGGCATGGACACCGGCTCGACGCGGGGATCCGACACCAGAAGGTAGTCCTGTCCGCCGGCACCGTACTGGTGCATCATGGACATGTTGTTGAACAGACCGCTGTTGGACTGGCTCTGCAGGTCCCCCTGCATCTGCCGCATGATGCGCTCATGCTGCCGGTCCACCATCGCGGCTCGCTCGGGCCGACCCTCCATGGTATCTTCCACGATGGTCTGGCCCTTCAACCGCTCCGCCCACGCAGGGGTCTGGTGGGTCATGGCCGCCGGTTGCGAGGCGGTATGGGTGGCGTGAGCTGAGGGGGACTCAGCCGACGCCGTCAACGGAAACCACAAGGCACAGACACCGACAAAGGCCCCTAAAATACCTGTCAACTTGTGAAGTGAAAACGTAGGGTGAACCATGGACCGGCCTCCTTAACACCCAGATAAATGAACGACCCTGACTAGTAATTGCTGGTGTGATTTAACCCTTGATGATCAGACGATCAATGGCGGGTTTGGTACTTTTCCTCCGGAATTCAAGCTTGTTGGCTGGTTTGCGTCAACCCATTGAGGGACCACAGGGCTAACAGAAAAACAATCTAAGATACTCAGGTCCGAGGACGGGTGTCAACCCAAAAGTAGCCGAATCCGGAACCAGGCTCGGTGGGGGAGTTGGTGGGGACACATCGAGTCGGGGGAAGCGGCCCTGAGGAGGGAATGCCCTCCCCGACCGGGGGTCTCGTCCCGGTTATTCAGCGCTGTAGAAGATTTGCGGATACTCGATCAGGGCGCCACCATCCAAAAAAAGACGACCGCCATTCGCTTGGACGCCAATTCGTATGTAGACCCGAAATAGGCCGAAGCCGAATGGACAATATCGGACCGATAGATCAGGAGCCGATTGAACAGGTACGGCACTTCGACGACCTCTTGCCACATCCCGGGTTCCATGTGCTTCAGGCCGGGAATCTGGCTGATGCTTTCATACTGAGGGGGGCAGACGTTTCCGCCCAATTGGCCATTGGAGAGCTTCAACCGGTAAAAGGAGGTTCCGCAATGGCTGTTCGGGGGATAGGGATGCAGATAGAGGACCCCCGCTACGTTACAGATTTTGGCGGAATCGACGTGGGGGCGTGCCACCCCCTCTCCACCACCCACCAACTGAACATAGTTGCTCGCCGAGACTCCGGTGAGGGGATCGGCTTGCGTATCGAGCCGGCGCACGCCGAGGCTGGATTTCACAAAGCCCTCCACCCGCGCTAACTCATCCGGGGTCAACGCATCAGGGGCCCGCATACCGGGCCAGGGCTCTGGTCGCCAGGGATCCCCTAACACCCACGCAGATTTAGAGACACACCGCTGGGCCACTTCCAGAGGATTGGCCAGGATATTGTCTTTAATCCAGTAGTCCTTGCCCAGCACGAGGTCCCGGTACAGGAGGGGGTCTTTGACATCCACGACACATGCCTTTCCGTGACAGATTCCTGCTGCGATGAGTCTGGGGAACCGACCGGAGAACCAACCCGATCACCTCCCCGCTTCTCCTGGAAGGAATGATAAAGCCTTTTCCTTGAAGGTGGCAACTCCATTATTGGCGGGGGAATGGGCCCAAAGAGGACGATCAGCCAGCACCGAGGAGTCCACGCAGGTGAGTCGGATACAAAGACCGGTTGTTAGGATCGCGGGGAGACTTCGACGGGCGGCTCTTGGGATCCCGCCGGGCCTTCGTCGACCGAAGGAGAGATGCGCAGCACCCCCGACATGAACAGGTTGAGCAACGCCAACACCAGGCTGCCGACAATCAAGGCGAGACTGGTCAACCGGATGGTCGAGGCCCACTGGGTTTGAAGGTCTTTCGCCACTTCGGTGACTTGATTCATAAGACGATCCAGAGCCTGACTCACTTCAATCAATTTGGTACCCGCATTTTCGGCGGCGTGCAGCTCGGCCTGGGTCCGGAAATGGGCCGCCTGTCGGGGTGAATCTGCGGCCCATAATTGTTCGAGCAAACTCATAGTTCGAACGGCGGCGGAAAAATAGGCCGCCAAGCTTTGTCGCACCGCCTGGAGATCTTTGGTTTCGGAAAGCCGTTCGCCAAGGACGCGGACCGTCGTGGCCACATAGTGGTCCACCGCTTGTTCAATTCGGGCCCGCTGCTCCGGCAAGGAATTGGAGATATGTAAGAAATCATCTTTGGTGGGTGCTTCAATGGCCCGAATAATCGTCGCCCGGTACCGCATGACGTCGGCGGAAATATGGGCCAGTTCCGTGGCCGCCACCGTATACTCGGTGTAAAGGATCCGAAGATCCTGGTCCACCTCCTTGAGGGCCTGGGCAC
>JBFFYZ010000369.1:0-2785 GCA_041568895.1 Nitrospiraceae bacterium | reverse complement strand
CGAGAAATCCCGAGGCCCCCAACACCAACACCTTCATCCGAGCTTCCCTTCTTCTGCTCCAGCTCGGTAGACACCCTGCTTGTTACGCGACGGCGCGGAAGGACTCGAACGCCCGGTCGGACTTGGCAGCCATGTAAAAGTCGCTCTCGGTCAGGCCGTTGATCTTGTGGGTCCAGAGCTCCACCTTGCACTTTCCCCACGCCAGGTACAGATCGGGATGGTGCCCCTCTCCCTCGGCGACCGCTCCGACCTTGTTGACGAAGGCCAACGCCTGGACAAAATCCTTGAAGGTGTATAAGCGCTCCAGGTGGCCGTCATTATTGATCTGCCAGCCCCGCTCGAGTTGCTTCAGCATTTCCTGGGCCTTGGCCGCCTCCATCGGGGGCACTCCGCCCCGGCACGGCACACATTTCTGATCCGCCAAGCTCATATCGTCCTCCTCATCACTAACAATTTCACCCCCGACAATATTGATCGAGTTCTATTCTAAAGGGTCCTAGATTGGCTCAGCAAGGACGCCAGGTGGCTCTCCGGGAATTTCGATTCAGGGGCGGCTGGGATGATCCCTACTGCGGTAGTCCAGCGAGGGCCTTCCGAGGCCGCGCGCTGCGGGAGCAAGGAGATCGACCCAGCCGCCCCGGCGAACTTTTTAAACGCCAAATTTCCTAATCCGTTTCGTCGGGCGCGCCTCCGGACTTCGCCAGGTCCTCCGTCTTGATTTTGTCCGGGTTGAACTTTCTGGCCCCTTGCGTGACCCGATCCAGCGTTTCATCGAAGGACAAGGGAGCGGCGTCCTTGGGCCGGAACCGAAGAGGATTGACCCGTGCGACCACAAAGCTCTTCAGGTAGGGACTCGTCAGGCCCTTGGCCTTCAGGGCATTCACCTGTTCAATGACCAGATCGTCCAACGACAGGACGGACTTTGCCCGTTTCTGCCGCACCTCCATCGCCCCATGCAGGGGCTTCTTGAGAAATTCGTCCACCCGCTTCACGATCGGATGGTAAGCCCCGCCGCTGAAGCGCGGGCGCTCCTCGTAGCAGAGGCCGAGGGTGATCAGCGCCGGCTCCTCGAACTCCAGCGCGTACGTTTCTTCCGTGGCCTCATCCAACCGGGCCAGTTCCCGGTACATCCGGATGACTTCTAACGCCCTTTCCCGGAGGTTATGGGCTTTTTCCGTGTTCAGAGCCAAAATCTGATAGGCCGCATTCGCCTCGGGCACCACGATGGCCATGATGGTTTTGGCACCCAACGTCCGCATGGCGGATAGCCGGTGGTGCCCGTTGGGCGTCCAGTACTTCGCCCCACTGTCAGACTGCGTCGCGGGCTTCGCCGCCCGCACCGCGATGATGGGATCCAGGAACCGCCCGATCTTGCCGATCACGGTTTCCAGCTTGCGGACGTGGGTCTCGGAGAGGTTGCGCTGGTAGGGCGTAGGCTCGACCAGGTCAATGGGCAGGGCGGCCATCACCACCCAGCGGCCCCCGTAGGGCTCGCGATAGGCAGCCAAGACCTTTCCGCCGTCCGCCTCAATGGCGCGATGCAGCTCGGCCACCTCACCGGGCGGGGCCGCCGCCTGGAGCTCGGTCGCAGCCAGGCCGGTCGAGACGCCAGCCGGCTTGCGCCGGCGCCGGACGGTCCCGGCCGCCCGTGGCTTCTTGGGTTTTTTCTCGGCCATGATCGGAAGGATATGGTAGGGGAAGGGCGAGGGAAAAAGAAAGCCCCCCAACGGAAGCTCTAGCAGGCTGTTGAAATGCGTTTTGCGTGCTGGAGGAAAACAGGATCCCGAGTATCCGGCATGGCCACAATAGACTGCCGCAGGATTTTCAAAAAGGCCGACCAGCGCGGCCGCAGCAAGCGAGGAGGCGAGGCGTACTCTTTTCCGTACGTTGAGCCTCTGAGCGCCGCGAGAACAAAGCTGGCGGACTTTTTCAAAATCCTGCTAGGTTTCCGGGTCTGGCTGAGGAGGACAGGGTGACGGGCAGGCCTGCTTGGGAACTTTGAGCTTGTGGACACCCTTGGGCAGGTAGGACCGGCGTAACTCGGGATTGAGCAATTTCAGCTCAAGGAAATAGGTGCCGAACTCTTCGGCCACCGAGGCCAGGTGTCGTTGAGACTCTCGGATCTCGACCGTCACCATCTCGGTCTCCACCGTTGTATACAGTTCGCTCTTGGGCAGCCCGAGGTACTTCTGGGGCTGGGAGAAAATCTCTTTGGCCGCGATGATGCGAGGGACATACTGCATGGTTTCCCGCACATAATGGAGCTTCCAATAGTCGTCCACCTTTTGTTCCTTGAGCAATTTTTCGATCCGGTGCTCCCCGGCATTATAGGCCGCCAGAGCCAGGAACCAGTCGCCCAATTTTTCTTTCAGATAGCTCAGGTGTTTAATCGCCGCCTCGGTGGACATCTCCAGGTTGCGGCGTTCGTCACGCCAGTAATTGCTCTCCAACTTGTACTGCCGGCCGGTCGAGCGGAGGAACTGCCAGGGACCGGAGGCGTTGGCCCGGGAATGCGCCACCGCGATGCATTTACTCTCGACCAGGAGCACGAATTTCAAGTCGTCCGGAAGGCCCGCCTCAGCCAGCTGATTCTCGACCAGAGGGAAGCAGCGGCCGGTTCGTTTGGCCAGAATGATGCTGTCCCCCTCATCGGCCAAAAACTGATAAAATTCGTACTCAATTCGTTCGCGCACCACCCATTTGTCGACCGGGACGGCCTGCCCGGCAAAGTTCAAATTATCGGGCAGCCTGAAAGAGCTCAGAAAGGGCCGGGCGCGGGCGGAGG
>JBFFYZ010000368.1:0-2793 GCA_041568895.1 Nitrospiraceae bacterium | reverse complement strand
GTTCATCATTCAGCGTTCCGCGCTCATAGTTGAGCCCTCTATCATCCTAACTCCCCCAATCGGCTTTGAAGGACGCTTAAGGCGGCGAGCGCGGCCGTTTCGGCCCGGAGGATGCGCGGCCCGAGCGTCACCCCTATCCAATCCCCGGCCAGGGCCTGGTCAAGTTCCTGCTTGGCCCATCCTCCTTCCGGACCCACGGCGAGCACCACACAAGAACTGCCCCCCTGTGGGAGCGGGATCCTGCTGAGACTCGGCCCGCTGCTCCGTTCGGTCAAAATCAATCGTAGGGTATCGGGGGGAGGGCTGTCTGTGTACGCAATAAAGTCCTGGGGAAAATTCACATCCGGAATCGCCCATTGCTCGGACTGCTGAGCGGCTTCAAGGGCGATGCGCTGCCACCGCGCCATTTGCGCGGGGAGGCGTCCCGCCCTCGGTCGAACAATCACCCGTGCCGACAACAACGGGACCAGGGCGACCACGCCCAGCTCGGTCGCTTTTTGAATCACCCAGTCCATCCGATCCCCTTTGAGGAGGGCCTGGGCGAGGATAAGGCCCGGGCCCCCGGGTCTTGGCTGGTCCAGCTCCTCCAGAACCCGAGCCTGGAGGCTCTGTCGGGTGACCTCCGTGACCTCGGTCAGGTAGCGGTGGCGGCGCTCGTCGCCCAGCCACAGGTGCTCCCCGACGGTGACCCGCAGGCTCGCCCGCAGGTGGGCCAGGAGGTCGCCCGTGATCGTAGCCAGGCCATTCTGAATTCCGGTCGATTCGATGAAAAACACGGCCATCAGCGGAGATCCTGAGAGGGAGGAGACTGTGGGTGGGAGGGGGAGCGGAGATTACTCAAAGAACGTTTTCATCTTTTCAAAAAACCCGTCCCCTTCCGTGTCGAGGGCAATGCCGCTCTCCTTGGCGAACTCCGTCAGCAAGTCTTTTTGTTTTTGGGTCAATTTGGTGGGAATCTGGACTTTGATCCGGAAAATCTGGTCCCCGGTCTGGTCTCCCTTCAGGCTTGGGAACCCCAGGCCGCGTATCCGAAGCGTCTTGTCTTGCTGGGTTCCAGGCGGCACTTTTACGATCGTCGTGCCCTTGAGGGTCGGTACCTCCACTTTTCCGCCTAGAATGGCCGTGACGATGTTGACGGGGACATCACACACGATATCCTGGTTTTTTCGGGAAAAGACCGGGTGGGGTTTGACGGAGATGGCCACGTAGAGGTCCCCGGGTGGTCCACCATTGACCCCGTGCTCTCCTTCGTGGGACAGCCGGAGCCGCATGCCGGATTCGATGCCGGCCGGGATGTGAACGGAGAGCATGCGTTCGCGGTGGACCCGTTTGCGTCCGCGGCAGGTGCCGCAGGGATCGGAAATGATTTGGCCGGCTCCCTCGCAGTGGCTGCAGGTGCGGCTGATGCTGAAGAATCCCTGCTGGAAGCGGAGCTGACCGGTGCCTTTGCAGCTGGGGCAGGCCTTCATCCCGGCGGATGACTTGGCGCCGGTTCCCTTGCAGTCCTGGCACAATTCCCACCGGGGGATCTTGAGGGTCGCTTCCTTGCCGTAGACCGCCTCTTCGAAGGAAAGCTCCAGATTGTACTGCAGGTCGTTGCCGCGCGCCGCGCGTTGGCGGCCTCGGCCGCCGCCCCCGAAAAAGTCCTCGAAAATGTCATTGAAGACGTCGCCGAATCCGCCTCGGCCGAAATCGAAGCCTTCGAACCCGCCGCCACCGCCCTGTTGGGCCCCGGCGTGGCCGAACATGTCATACCGCTTGCGCTTGTCAGAATCGCTCAGGACTTCGTAGGCCTCGTTAACTTCTTTGAATTTCTCCTCGGAGGCCTTTTTTTGGTTCTCGTTATTCTGGAGGTCGGGGTGGTATTGGCGGGCCAACTTGCGGAAGGCCTTTTTAATGTCCTCTTCCGGCGCGTTCCGGTCGACTCCGAGCGTTTCGTAATAGTCGCGTTTTGCCACGGGTTCCATAAAGGGGATGGTGAAGCAACGCCGGGCCGGAGAATTCTCCGACCCGGCGTTACGGTGAGGTATTGTACCTTACTTTTTGTCTTTGTCTACCTCTTCGAACTCGGCGTCGACGACCTTTTCCTCACCCTTGGCGGCTCCGCCGTTGCTCTGGCTTTCGGGACCTGCGCCCGTGGAGCCCGGTCCTTCTCCCGCTGAGGCGGAGGCCTTTTTGTACATCTCCTCGGCCAGCTTGTGGGAGGCGGCGGTCAAGGCTTGGGTGGCCGATTCGATGGCGGCGGGGTCGTTACCCTCCATCGCCTTGCGCACGGCCGCGACCGCCTCGGTAATTTGGGTCTTGTCCGCTTCGGAGATTTTGTCTCCGTGCTCCCGGAGATTCTTTTCCGTAGTGTACACTAAGGAATCAGCCTGGTTGCGAGCTTCCGCCACCTTGCGGCGCTGCTTGTCGTCCTCAGAGTGGGACTGGGCATCTTTGACCATCTTATCGATCTCGTCTTTGTTGAGGCCGCTGGATGCCGTGATGCGGATCGACTGTTCCTTTTGGGTCCCGAGGTCCTTGGCCGAGACGTGGACAATCCCGTTGGCGTCGATGTCAAAGGTCACCTCGATCTGAGGAACGCCACGCGGAGCCATAGGAATACCGACCAAATCGAACTGGCCCAGGAGTTTGTTGTCGTTGGCCATCTCCCGTTCGCCCTGAAACACCCGGATAGTCACCGCGCTTTGGTTGTCCGCGGCGGTGGAGAAGATCTGACTCTTTTTGGTCGGAATGGTGGTATTGCGATCGATGATGTGGGTGAAGATGCCGCCCAGCGTTTCGATGCCCAGG
>JBFFYZ010000367.1:0-2797 GCA_041568895.1 Nitrospiraceae bacterium | reverse complement strand
CCCTCACGGCATGTATGGTCCGCGGCTTATAGCGTTCGCCATCCTGGCGGTTCTTCTGTACCTGGGGTCACTGCCCCCCTGGGTCCTCACGACCGCTTCGGCCATGGAACCCTGCTGCGAGATCGTCGCGATCGATCGAGAGAAAGGCATCGTGACCATTCGCGAACGGGCGACGGGCAAAACGACCCAGGTAATGGTGAAAGAAATACGGCAGCTGATGAGTCTTCGGGTCGGGCAGAAAGTTGACCGGAACCTTCGTCCACAAGGGCCCTAGCCAAACTGTTGGGGACCGGTGATGGACGTCTAACCGCATCGGTGACCGGCTGACAGACAACAGGACTTCCCTGTACGCTGGCTGGACGAGGTGGCGCCATGGAACTCAAAAGCGCGACGTTTGAGGCGGGCGGGTTAATCCCGAGGAAGTATACCTGCGACGGACCGGACGTCTCGCCGCCCCTGAGCTGGTCCGATGTCCCCTTTGGCACCCAAAGCCTGGCCTTGATTGCGGACGATCCCGATGCGCCGATGGGCACCTGGGTGCATTGGGTGGTCTGGAACATTTCTGCCAACAGCCTGGCCTTGGAGGAGGATCAACCGAAGCGACCCTCCCCCCCTAATGGAATGCAGCAAGGCACCACCGACTTTGGCCGTATCGGCTATGGAGGACCCTGCCCGCCCTCCGGAACGCACCGGTACTTCTTCAAGCTGTATGCCCTGGACATGACGCTCACGTTACCGGCCAGCACCACCAAAAAGGACCTGGAGCGGGCGATGAAGGGCCATGTCCTCAAGCAGGCGGAATTGATGGGCACCTACAGCCGGCGTTAGACATTACCCCCGCCCGCCCCAGACGAGCCGAATCCGGCCTGGTGCCGGGTGAGGACCGAGGACGACTCATGGGCCTTCGAATTTTGGTCGCCGACGACGACACGGATATCCGGACCGTGCTCAGCGACCGCCTGCGCAATATGGGCCATGCGGTCGAGCAGGCCCCCGACGGTCTGGCCGCCCTGGATGCGCTGAACCATCAGCTCCCCGAATTGGTGTTTCTGGATATCGAAATGCCAAAAGTGAAGGGTCTGGAGGTTCTCCAGCACATCCGGCGCACCTGGCCCGATCTTCCCGTGATCATCATGACGGCCTACGGCAGCATTGCCCTCGCCGTGCAGGCTATGAAAGACGGGGCCAACGACTTTATCGCCAAGCCGTTGGAGTTTCAGAGCCTTCCGGCGACGATCCGCAAGGCGATGGAACGAAAAGCCTTGTCCGGTGAGATCGCCAGGCTGCTGGGCGAAATCAGCCACGATGTCAAAAACCTGTTGATGCCCGTGATGTCCGGCACCGACATCCTGGAGTTAGAGCTCTCCGATCTGTTCAAACAGCTGCCCGAGATTGAACACGTGAAAGCGGAAGAGAGCCATAAAGTCTGCGACGAGGTCCTCAGCATGCTGCGGACCACCGCGCAGCGCCTGCAAGAGCGGACCAAGCAGATCGCCGACTTCGTCAAAACCCAAAGCGCCCCACCCCAGTTCCTGTCCTGCCAGCTTCAGACGGCGGCGGGCAGCGTGGTCACCGCTCTGCGTCTTCCGGCGGAGCGCAAGGGAGTCACGCTCGTCGCCAAGGGACTGCGGGACCTGCCTTCCTTCGAGGCTGACGAACGCCGCCTCTTCAGCGCCCTCTACAACCTCGTCCACAACGCCATCGCCGCGGTTCCCGAAGGCGGGTCGGTCACGATCGCAGGTCGGTATGACCCGGAGGCGAAGGTGGTCGTGGTCACCGTCGAAGATACCGGGTGCGGCATGCCGCCGGAGGTCCGCAGAGCCCTGTTCACGGCCAAGAGCACCAGCCAGAAGGCGGGCGGAACCGGCCTGGGCATGAAAATCGTCAAGGACGCGGTTGATCTCCATGGGGGCCGCATCACCGTTGAGAGTGCGGAAGGAAAGGGCACCACCGTTCAGATCGTTCTCCCCATCCGTCGCCCCGTCAGGCCATCATGAGGGCCCGGTCACGGAGCCGGGGAGCTCCTCTAGCCGGGCCGTTTTGTCAAACGGACGGGATCCTGTGCCGACAGCCACGGTCATTTTTCGCAAATGCATCCTGAATGCGAGGGAATCCGGGGGCGACCCCCATCACGTGGGGTCCCGGGTGTTTTTCGACGTGGACATCGACGGGAAGGGCCTCGGCTTACTCTCCGCCGATATTACACACCCGGTGGGACCTCAGGCCGAGGCCGGACCTCTGGCCGTCACGCCGGCCCAAGGCCATGCCCTCTTGTTCGGGTCTCCCATGTTCCAATGGGGCCTGGAGTTTTACTATCGCCAGGTCGTCGGTGCCTCGGGGTTGATTGGCGGCATGGGAGGGTTGGCCACGTTCATGAAAGACTACGTGCTGGAACCCGAAATGCGGATTCAGTTTGAGGTGGAGGACGAGGGCGGGTTCAGCCAGTCAATGGGAACGCCGCGGTAGTAACGCGTTTTGCACAAGCGTTTTCCTCCGGTCAGAATCCAGCCAATAGCCGTTCCAGTGAACTGGTTTGACCCCAGAAAAAGCCTTTTCCCATTTGCCGGTTTTATCTTGAATCTTTCATTCCGGTGCTTGCCACGAAGGTTCCGATCGGGGAGATCCTGTCCATGCTCATGAAGGCACTGGCGTAACGAGTCCCTGTCCCCCATCCTCTCGCACCTGCTGGACGATCCGAACACTTCTATTTGGCCGCGGGATAGTCTTTGAATGCCTTGGCGATTCCCTTGTTGGCCAGTTCAAAATTCTCCTCCAGGCTATCCCCCAATACTGCCCT
>JBFFYZ010000366.1:0-2800 GCA_041568895.1 Nitrospiraceae bacterium | reverse complement strand
GCCCAGGGCAAGCTCCGGTACTACGGCACCGCCACGTGGAACGGGTACCGGACCCGCCCCGGAAACCGGGGCCATTTGTCTTTGGAGTCCGTGGTGACTCTGGCGCAGGAAGTCGGTGGGAAGGATCACCACCTGAAGGTTCTGCAGGCTCCCTACAACCTAGGGATGCTGGAAGCCATTGCGGAGCAGACCCAAACGGTCAATGGGGCCGCCGTCACTCTGTTGGAAGCGGCCCGCGCCTTGGACGTGTATGTGATGGGCAGCGCGGCGGTCCTGCAAGGACAACTGACCCGTGGGCTTCCCAACGACCTCCGCCAAGGCCTGGGAGAGGGCACCGACGCCCAGGTCGCCATACAATTCGTCCGCTCTACCCCCGGCTTGGGCACGGCCCTGGTGGGGATGAAGCAGGCGGACCACGTTCGGGAAAACCTCACCATCGCCAGTCGGGCTCCCGCTTCTCCCGAACAGTTCAGCCGCCTCTTCAAGTAATGGGACGTCGGGGGATCCGCACGTTCGAGGAATTCCGCGACGAGGTGGCCAAATACCGCCTGCCAAAAATCCTTCTCACGGCTCTTGATCTCAAGCTCTACACGGTGATGGGGACCCGGCAGTGGACGGTACCCGCCCTGGCCAACCGGCTGCGGGTCAGCGCCCGGGGACTGGACATTCTCTGCCGGAACCTGGCGACAGCAGGGCTACTTGTGAAACGAGGGGGGAAATACCGGACCGGAACCCTCGCCCGCACCGCGCTCAACGCCCACCACCCGGACTATCGCGGCGGATACCTGAGCTTGGTCCGTACTCAATGGGAGGATTGGTCGCAATTGACCCGGTCCGTCAAGCGGGGCCGGCCCGTTGAGCGTGAAGGGCCCGACGAGCCGGCGTACCGGCGGCGGTTTACCTGGGCCATGCACCACCGGTCCCTCGATGTCGCTCCCCAGGTCGCCGCGCAGGTGAATCTCAGGCGGGCGAAGACTTTCCTGGACTTGGGCGGCGGTCCGGGGACCTATGCGCTGGCCTTTTTGGCCAAAAACCCCAGCCTGCGGGCCGCGGTCTGCGATCGCGCCCCGGCGTTACAGGTGGCCCGGAAAATCGCCGCGTCGGTTCGGCAGGGGAGCCGCCTATCCTACGTCCCCCTGGATTTCATGAAGCAGCCGATTCCGGGCAAGTGGGATGTGATCTGGTACTCGAACGTGTTGCATATCTATTCACCCAAACAAAACCAAGCGCTGTTTCGCCGGGCACGAAAGGCTCTCACTCCGCAGGGGCGCCTGATCATCCAGGACGCCTTTTTATTGGATCGCCAGGGGCTCTATCCTGAGGAAACCAACCTGTTTGCGGTGACGATGCTGCTGTTTACGGAGGAAGGAAACACCTATAGCCTCTCCGACACGGCCACGTGGCTCCGGCAGGCGGGCTTCGGCCGGACCCGGGTCATTCCCTTGCGGAACGGGACGGGCGATTGGGATGGAGGCCTGCTCGAGGCTTCCAGGCCGAGTTCCTAGCCCCGGCTGCGGTTGGCTCTCCGGACGAGTCACACCCGATGGCGGATGAAGTGATCCGGCTATCGCGGGCCTGCCCCACCGAGATCCCTGACATCGAGAAAGCTCCAGCCTCCCAGGAGGATCAGCGCCACGTTGGCCAGGCCGGTCATCCCGCTCACGGTGAGCACGAGGGGAGAAGGATTTTCACCACTCGATGCCTGGACCGCCGTGGCGATATCCAGGGCCAATCCGATGGTCCCATACATGACGCAGGCCATCAGGGCCCACCGTGCCCCCGCCATCAGCAGTCCTCCCAACAGGAACGGCAGTCCGTAAAGGAATCCGTACCAAATCAGGCCATGGAGCTGGCTGGTCTGAGGCGGAAAGCCCTGGGAGCCTTGAAGCAGAACGGCCAGAGCGAGAAGCAGGGCCAGGAGAACGATCATGATCTGGCGGGTTCGCACAAGGTGCATGCGCGTGACTATAGCCAAAGCGGGAGGAGCGGACAACCGGCACTTGTCTTGACCCGTGGAGGGTGCTAGGGTTTTACCACACAATTGTCCCCAAGAGGTCTTGCAGGTGCCAAGGACCGTCTCAGAGCCAGCCCCCCCGAGAAAGCCCGAGTGCCTGTTAATTTATGACGGGGAATGCCGTCTCTGCGTCACGGCCAAGGAAGGGCTGGATCGTTTTCGAACCGCTGGCCTGGGCGAGAACGACCGGCCTGCGGTTCGATTTGTACCGTATCACAGCGAAGAGGCCGCCCGGCGCTTGGGGAGCGCCTACCAGCCGGGACGACCTGAAGTGGCGTTTCTCATCGATCCACAGGGAGAAATTCACCGCGGACTGGATGCCTTCCTGCCCCTCCTTCCCGGGTTGCCGGGAGGACGGTTCCTCGCCTGGCTGAACCGGGTTTCCTTCCTGCGTCCCCTGGCCTCTCTCCTCTATCGGGTGGTCGCCAAAAACCGCTACCGGTGGTTCGGCGCCGTCCGTCCCACTCCGCCGGATTCATCGAGGTAAGGGGCGAGTCCGGACTCCTCCCTGCGGTCGGAACTCGGTTGGTCTTTTCACCCCCGCATTTTCTCATTGATTGTGTCCACCCACCGGCGCTGAAAATCCTCATAGGACAGGAACAGCCGGCCATGAATAGCCGAGGCGATGCTCTCTCCCTGCGCGAGCGATTCGATGACTGCCCGCATCCGTTCCATGCCGAATCGGTCGATCAGGAAGCTGGTCGCCGAGTTGCCCTCTAGATAGGCGACGATGGCCAATGGAGCCGGAAACCTCCCCCAGCCACCCTCCAAGGAACTCAACGGAAT
>JBFFYZ010000365.1:0-2802 GCA_041568895.1 Nitrospiraceae bacterium | reverse complement strand
GCGATGGCGGCGGTCAGCGGCACCCATGGGAGCCACTCGGGGACCCGGTCCGGAGGTGGAGTCTGACGCAGGAGGACCGAACAGTACAGGTTTTCTCCGGGAGGCGAGTACCATTGGCGCCCCAGGCGTCCTCGTCCAGCCGTCTGTCGCTCGGCGACGACGGTCGTGCCATCCGGGACCCCTTCTTGGGCCAAGCGGAGCGCTTCGGTATTGGTCGAGGGAGTCTCTTCCAGGAGAAGAAGCGTGCGGCCGATAATCTTGGTCCGAAGCAATGGCTCCACGGCCTCGTTGGTGAGGGCTCGATATCTGGACTTGATCCCCACGAGGCGCCCTTATCTATGCGGGGCCCGCACTTTTCGCCGAGGGGTCAGATCCAGGCTCAGATCGGCGGCCGGTGCGGAATGGGTCAAGGCGCCGATCGAGAGGAAATGCGCTCCCGCGGCGGCCATGTCTCGGGCGGACGCCACCGTCAGCCCTCCTGAGACTTCCACCTGTGCACGGTCCTTGATCCGACCGATGGCGGTCCGGACCTGGCTGGGCGTCATGTTGTCCAGGAGGATCACGTCGGCCTTACCCTCCAACGCCTCCGGAATTTGATCCAGGGACTGCACCTCGACGATGATGCGCAATCCGTGGGGGCCTTGTTCTCGGGCTAGCCGGCAGGCATCCGCCACGCCGATATTCTGGGCTCGCAGGAGCGCCAGGTGGTTGTCTTTGATCAACAGTCCGTCACCGAGCGAATGACGGTGGTTGAACCCTCCACCCAGGCGGACCGCCCATTTCTGGAGGGCGCGGAGCCCGGGGGTGGTTTTCCTGGTATCGAGAATGCGGGTGGGATAGCCCCGGACAGCCTCGCAAAAGCTGGCGGTCAGGGTGGCGATGCCCGACAGGTGCTGAAGGAAGTTGAGGGCGACCCGCTCCGCCTTCAAGAGAGATCGGGCATCGCCATCCAGCACCAGTACGGGGGCTCCGGACCGTACCGCCGTTCCCTCGGCCAGGGCCCGGACGGTTTTGACCGAGGGATCGACCTCCCGGAAGACCTCCTGCGCGACATCCACGCCCGCCACGACGAGGGACTGGTGAGCCTTGATGGTGGCACGGGCGGCGACGGGTCGTGGAAACAGCGACTCCGTCGTCACGTCGCCGAAGCCGAGATCCTCCGCCAGCGCGGCCTGGACGGCCGCTCGGATGTCCGATGCAAGAGGTGTCATGACGAACGGCCTCCGTCGGCCATCTCGCGGAGCTGGGCTTCGCTACTGCCGAGAAGCGCCAACTCTTCCCGGAGTCGTTGCAGGCGTTGCTTGTGCTCGGCTACCACCTCGGCCGGGGCCTTGCCGGTGAATTCCGGGCTGCCCAACTTCCCCTCTACGCGCTTGGCTTCAGCCAGGCCCTCATCCGTTTGTTTCCGGATTCGATCCAAAGCCTTTTGCAGGTCCACCTCGCCTTCCACGAGGAGGCCTGCCGTGATGCCCCCGGTCACGAGACGGAGCACCTGAGCCCGGGGCCAGGCGTCGATGGGACGGACCTGGACGTGGCTCCGGCTCAGCGCCTCAAGATGAGAGTGGACTGCCGTCAGCGCGGTGCCTTCTCCTTGATCCTTAACGGCACCATAGACGGTCAGCATTTTCCCGGGGGGATAGTTCAACAGCACCCGGCCGATCCGCACCGTCGTCACGAATTGCTCGAGGGTCCCGAAGGTCGCCTCCGCGTCCTTGTCATCCCAGTGTGGCTGCATGGTGGGGTAGGGGCGGATAGTAATGCTCTGCCCCTCTTCGGCCCCGCGCGGGAGCGCCTGCCAAATTTCCTCGGAAATAAAGGGCATGATCGGATGCAGCAATCGCAGAAGACACTCAAACGACTCGATGAGCGTGTGCCTCGTCGATGCGGCCTGCGGGCCGGCCTTGTCCTGGAGGACCGGTTTGATGAGCTCCAGGTACCAATCGCAGTACTCGTGCCAGATGAAGTGGTAGAGGTGGCTGCAGGCCTGGTCGAACCGGTACTGTTCCAACGCGGCGTTCACCAGCCCGATGGTCCGGTTCAGCCGGCTTAGGATCCACCGATCCGGGAAGGATCGCGTCGACGGCGTCGCAGCCTTCCGCGGGCCGTCCAGGTTCATCAACAGAAAGCGGGCCGCGTTCCAGATTTTGTTGGCGAAGTTCCGGTATCCTTCGATCCGCTCGACGGCCAGCTTGATGTCCCGCCCGGGCGAGGCCATCGAGGCGAGCGTAAACCGGAAGGCGTCGGTTCCATAGGTATCCATCACGCTGAGCGGGTCGATCACGTTCCCTTTGGACTTGCTCATTTTCTGGCCCTCGGCGTCCCGAACCAGGGCGTGGATGTACACGTCCCGGAACGGCACCTGGCCGGTGAACTTGAGGCCCATCATGATCATGCGGGCCACCCAGAAGAAAAGGATGTCCAGTCCGGTGACAAGGGTCGAGGTCGGATAGAAGGTCCGCAGATCGGGACTGTCCTCCGGCCAGCCTAAGGTGGAGAAGGGCCAGAGCGCCGAAGAAAACCAGGTATCCAGCACGTCCGGGTCTTGGAGGAAGTCGGTGTTCCCACAATCGGGACAGCGCGCCGGTGCGGTTTTGTCGACCAGCGGTTTGGCCTCAGGCGGAATGAGCCAGGTCCCTTCCGGCCCGGTCTGGACCAAAAGGCTCCTGTTGCAGCCCCGGCAATACCAGGCCGGGATCTGATGGCCCCACCAGATTTGGCGTGAGATACACCAGTCCTTGATGTCCCGCATCCAGCCCAGATAGTTGTTCGTCCAGGTTTCGGGAACAAAGCGGATCCGGCCGG
>JBFFYZ010000364.1:0-2805 GCA_041568895.1 Nitrospiraceae bacterium | reverse complement strand
CAGGGTGTACCGACCAGGAACGCGAGGCCCGGGCCGTCCCCGCCGAGGATCTCCTCACGGCCTTGAAAGCCGGCCAAGGCATTGACCTCAACAACGTGGTGGTACAGGGCGACTTGCTGCTGGACCGGTTGCCTGTCACCGAGGTAGGGTCCTTCGGAGGCCGGTCCGTCCTGTCGGACGAGGTGATCCGGGAACGAGGCCCCGCCACTCTGCGGGTGATTGCCGGGCCGATCTCCATGACCCACTCGATCGTGCGCGGCACGATCACCGCCAACCTGAACCGGGACCTCATCGTCGTGACGGGACCCATGACCATGACCGGCACGACCTTCGAGCGTTCCATCGATTTATCCCACACCCTTTTTCTGGAATCGGTAGATTTTTCCGGCACCGTGATCGGGCACGAAGGTTTTTTCATCCAGGCCGTGTTTGGGAAGAAGGTGGATTTTTCGAAGACCGCGTTTGGCGTGCACTCCCGCTTTCACAAAGCCATCTTTAACGGCCCCGCGACTTTTTCCCGCGCGGGATTTCATGGTCTCGCCGAGTTTTTGGAGGTGACGTTTCGGAAAGACGCCCGGTTCGATAAGACCTATTTCAAAATGGGAACGGGATTTTCCGGCAGTCGGTTCCAGGGGCACCTGGATTTTTCCGAGGCCAACTTTGAACGAGAGGCCTTCTTCACCTTTGCCCTGTTCGAAGGGGATGCGATGTTCCGCCACGCCACCTTTCGGGCCCAAGCCGATTTTTCCGATGCTCAGTTCAAAGGGGTCGATGATTTCTCCAAAGCCGTATTCCATGCCGAACCCAAGTTTAACCGCGTTCGAGTCAGCGGCGCCCGTCCCGCTCCCGGAGGGCTGCAGGACCCTCGGATCCTCTATGGGGTGGCGGTCGTCCTGTTGCTCTTCACGGTCCTTTTCTTGGTCACCCATCGGAAGCGCTAACCCATCCCTCGGGCCACTATATATAGAATTTCCCTTGCGAAATTCCACAAATAGTGGTATGAAAAGGACGTTTTCGGGTATATCGGGCTGCTATGCAGGATAGGGGTGCCATGGAGCAGATCGAGCTCCCATATCAGGTACGGCTGGAGACCTTCGAAGGGCCGCTCGACCTCCTGTTGCACCTGATCAAAAAGAACGAAATCAATATTTACGATATTCCGATCGCGCTGATCACCCAGCAGTACCTGGACTACCTGAGCGCGATGAAATCGTTGAATCTGGCGGTGGCCGGAGAATTTCTGGTCATGGCGGCCACCCTGGTGCAGATTAAGGCCAGGATGTTGCTCCCCGTCGAGGAGCAGGACTTCGACGAGGAGGACGGGCCGGATCCGCGTGAGGAACTGGTTCGCCGACTCTTGGAGTACAAGCAGTATAAAGAGGCGGCTTCCCAGCTCGATCAGCGGGGGCGGGTGTGGCACGAGGTGTTTCGACGCGATACAGGGGCCCTGCTCACGCTGCCGATGCCCGAACCGGGTGGGGATGCCCTGTTGGAGGACGTGACCCTCTTCGACTTGGTCGACGCCCTGCAGGGCGTGCTGGCGCGGATTCCGGCCCAGAGCCTGATCGAAATTATTCCGGAAAATCTGACCGTGAAAGATCGAATGAATGTCATCCTCGATCTCCTGAACGATCAGGAGTCGGTCACCTTTGCGGACTTGTTCGTGGGACAGACCTTTAAGGTGGTGGTGATTGTCACCTTTTTAGCCCTGCTGGAGCTGATCCGAATCAGGGTGATTCGGGTGTTTCAAGGCGAGACCATTGGCCCCATTCTGGTCACTCGCACGTTTTTACCGGCCTCGGAGGTAGACCTGGCCGAGATGGATGAGAATGGGTAAGGAGGGGAGGATGAGCAGAAAGACCCACCCACCACAGAGCCATCCCATCGTGGGTGACGATCCAGAGGGGTTTCTCCTGACCATGGCGGACGAGGGCGAATCGCTGGCAGGAAGCCTGCCGGACGAACCCGAACGCCCCCAGATACAAGGACCTGTGCCGGAGGAAGCCCTGGACCCGCAACCGTTAAAACCCCTTCTTGAGGCGCTGTTGCTGGTCGCCCGTGAACCGCTGTCCCTGGATCGGTTGGCGTCCGTTATCGATGTGGTGCCCAAGGCCGAAATCGGCCAGGCCCTCCGCAGCCTTCAAGCAGAGTACGATCAGGCCGAACGGGGCCTGCAAGTAGTGCTCGTGGCCGGCGGGTATCAACTGGTGACCCGTCCTGAATACGGGTCCTGGATCAAGCGGCTGGATAAGAGCAAATCCTCGCCCAAACTGTCCCGCTCGGCCTTGGAATCCCTGGCGATCATTGCCTATAAACAGCCGATCGTGCGGTCGGAAATTGAAGCGATTCGCGGCGTGGAGACATCGGGCGTGCTTCGGACGCTTCTGGAGCGAAAATTGGTCCGGATCGTCGGCCGGAAAGATATGCCCGGACGTCCCATCCTGTACGGGACCACCAGGTATTTTCTCCAGCATTTCGGGTTGCGCGACTTGTCCGATCTTCCTCCGCTCCGCGAATTCAAGGAATTGGGAGAGGCCGAACAGGCGAGTTTGCCGGTCGGAGACGACCCGCTGGTCGTGAGGACCTCGCAAGAGGACCCGGAAGACAACGGGGATGGATCGCCCCAGACCCAGGAGCCTGAGGGCGGGTCTGACTGACGGTCCAGTCCTCCCGGGCCTGCTCCAGCCTTGCACGCCAATCCCCGCCCCACAGGCCTTCCCGTCTTGAGCCGCCTTGCCTGCGGTTTGTTCGTGTCCTTGTCCTGCCTTGTTCCTCCCGTCTACAATACCCGAGAGCCGGTGTGAT
>JBFFYZ010000363.1:0-2822 GCA_041568895.1 Nitrospiraceae bacterium | reverse complement strand
GTGATCGCGCCCACGGGGCAGACCGCCAGGCAGTCCCCGCAGAATTCGCAGGACAGGGCGGCATCGCCCTTGGCCACCACCTGGTTGAATCCCCCTTTTTTCATAAACTGCAGGGCATCGATCATCTGTACGTCCTTGCAGATGTTGATGCACTCCCCGCAGGCGATGCAGCGGTTCATGTTGAAGTCCAGAACCACGCTGCGCGTATCCTCGGGGATGAGCTTCTGCTTGGCATTGGCCAGATTGGTCACCCCGTGCTGGAAGGCCATGTCCTGGAGCTCGCAATGTCCGTCCGCGTCGCAGACCGGGCAGTCCAGGGGATGCACCGACAGATGCTTTTCCACCGCCTTCTTTCTCGCCAGAAACAGATCCTCGCCTTCGGTCCGGACGATCATGCCCGCGGCCGCCTTGGCCGTGCAGGAGCGGACCGGGGCTTTCTTCCCTTCCACCATGACCAGGCACATCCCGCAGGATCCGAACGGATCGAAGGTGTAGTGGTAGCACATGGCCGGCACGATCTTGCCGGTGCTGGAAATCACGTCGTAGAGAGACACCCCGTCCTTCGCGGCGATGGTGCGGCCGTCGATATTCAGTTCAATACTCGCCGCTTCAACGTCCGGAGTGGTGACTGGTTTCAATGCCATATTTTTTCTCCAACCCTAAATGATGAATGCGGAACGATGAATTGGGGACCAAGCAACGAATCTCTTAACATTCAGCGTTCATCCAGCGTTCATCATTCACACTTCATCGTGTCTATCGGTCGCATTCGCCCATGACGATGTCGTAGGTGCCAAAGATGGTCACGGCGTCCGCGATCATATAGCCCCGCGACATGAAATCGAACGCGCCCATATGGATAAACGACGGGGCGCGGATTTTCAGCCGGTAGGGTTTGCCTCCCCCCGCGCTGACGATGTAGAAGCCCAGTTCTCCCTTGTGGGCCTCCGTCCCGCAGTAGATCTCGCCCCGCGGCGCATCGAACCCCTGCGAGAACAATTTGAACTGCTGGATCATCGATTCCAGATTCGTGAACACCCGGTCTTTGGGCGGCAGCGTCACGCTCGGGACCTCCGCCATGATGGGGCCCTCGGCCGGCATCTGCTCCAGGCACTGCCGGATGATTTTCAGGCTCTCGTACATTTCCATGACTCGAATCCAGTACCGGTCGTACGTGTCTCCGTTTTTGCCGACCGGCACGCTGAACTCGCACCGGGGATAGGCGCCATAGGCCTCGTATTTCCGCAAATCGTAATCCACCCCGGAGCCGCGCAGGGTCGGTCCGCTGAGCCCGAAACTCAGGGCGTCTTCCGCAGAGATGACCGCCACCCCTCGGGTGCGGGCGAGCCAGATCCGGTTTTTCTCCAAGAAGGTGATGTACTCCTCGACCTTGGGCGGAAAATACTCGATGAACCGCCTCAGCTTCTCGAGGATCGAAGGGGTAAAATCCCGCTCCACCCCACCGATCCGGTACCAGCTGGTCGTCAACCGGGCCCCGCACAGCTCATCGAACAGGTCCAGCAGGATCTCTCGGTCCCGGAAGGTGTAAAAGAACACCGTCATCGCCCCGATGTCCAACGCCTGGGTGCCCAACCAAAACTGGTGTCCGATGATCCGCTGGATCTCCGCCACGATCGTGCGGAGGTACTCCGCCCGCTCGGGCACGGTGATGTTCATCAGCTTCTCGACCGCACGACAATAGGCGAAATTGTTGTACATCGCGCACACGTAATCGAGGCGATCCGTGTGCGGGATGAATTGATGGTACGTCCCATCCTCGGCCAGTTTTTCGACCCCACGGTGGAGAAACCCCATGACCGGCGTGGCCTTGGTGATGCGTTCCCCCTCCAGCTCCAGCACCACCTTCAACACCCCGTGCGTGCTGGGGTGCTGGGGACCCATGTTCAGGAGCAGCTCTTCCGTTCGGAGCGTGGGTAAGGTCGCGCTCTCCGGGTGCTCCGGGTCAACCTTGTAGATCGTCGTTCGTTGATCTTCGAGTTTCATAACAATGAGCTTTCAGCCGTCTGCGTGAACCCATGCTCAAAATGCATCTTTTTCTCTGAAGCTGAGCGCCGATGGCTGACGGTTTATCCCTTTTACTGGTTCGTCTCGTTCAAAAATTCAAACGTGTCCCGCCAGCCCTTCCCCTGGAGGGGGAAATCTTTCCTCAGCGGATAGCCTTCGGTGTATTCGTCCGGCATCAGGATCCGCCGGAGGTCGGGATGGTTGCGGAACCGGATCCCCATCATGTCGTACACTTCCCGCTCCATGAAGTCGGCCCCTTTCCAAATATCGGTCAGGGACGTCACCTCGCACTCCGCCTCGGGAACGCGGGCCTTCAGCCGGATGCGCTGCCGCTTCCGAATCGAATACAACTCGTACACGACCTCGAACCGCTCCTCCTCGTCCGGCCAGTCCACCGAGCTGACGTGCACGATGTAATCAAAGTCCATCTGCGGATCGTCGCGGAGGAACTTGGCCACGTCGTGCAAGGCCCCCCGTGTGACCGTCACGGCCAAATCGCCCCGCCATTCCACCGCCTGCAGGAACCCATTCGGGAACTCCCGTTGCAGCCGTTCCGCCAGGGGATGCAGGACCTGCGGCTCGGTTTCCATCAGACGTTCACCTCTCTATGCTTTCGCTTCCTCGCGCGGTTTGACCTGCTCGGGCTGCTTGACGAAGACATGCTTCTGCATGATCCGCTCTTGCAGCTTGAGGATGCCGTCGAACAACGCCTCTGGCGTCGGCGGGCACCCGGGCACGTAGATGTCCACCGGCACGAACCGATCCACCCCTTGCACCACGCTGTAGCTGTCGTAAAT
>JBFFYZ010000362.1:0-2835 GCA_041568895.1 Nitrospiraceae bacterium | reverse complement strand
TGGGAGTGTATCCTATTAGTTGTGTATAAGATGAAGGTAACCTGGGGGGAGAATGGGAGTAAGTTGGGGATAAAAAAAGCCGGAAGCGCCTACGCGCGCCTCCGGCTTTTTCAGTGCAATCCCTTAAAAAATTATCTTACTTGGTTTTCCTCACGAACGCCTTATACACCCGCTTGGAATCGTTGTCCTCTTCCTCCAAGCCGACCATTTCATGGCCGGTCGTTTTACACCAGGCCGGCATATCTTTTTTAATTCCCTCGTCATCGGAAATCACTTCTAGGACCTGCCCCAGGGTCAACTCTTTGATCTTTTTTGAAGTCATGATGATGGGCATTGGGCAGAAATACCCAAGCGTATCGAGTTTGACATCGGCTTGCAACATCTCCAGCACCTCAGCTGATAACGGGCAGCAAATAGCACGCAGCTCTGAGCTATTAGCTGTTTGCTATTCGCAATCAGCTAAATGAACAGATTGACGCTTCCTTCTTTCGCTTCCGCCAGGTAGGTGGACACACCAGCCAACTGATCGATGCCGTCCATCAGGGTGTCCTTGGAAATTCCCATCAACCCCATAGTCGTGGTGCAGGCGATGAATCGCACCCCGAGGTCCTGAGCCGTTGCCATCAACTCGGGAATGCCAGGCATCCGGTTCTGCCGCATGACGCGTTTCATCATCCTGGTGCCCAGGCCCCAAAAATGAAAGCGTGACAGCGGCAGGTTGTCCGCGCCGCCTCGGTTCAAGAGACCGAACATTTTCCGCAGCCAATCCTTGGCCTTGCTGGAGGTGCCTTTTTTACGGATGGTATTGAGGCCCCAGAAGGTAAAAAACATCGTGACCTGCATGCCCATCGCAGCTGCCCCGGTGGCGATGATAAAGGCGGCCATCACCCGATCCATATCGCCGCTCAGCACGACCAACGTGACTTTTTCCGGTTTGGTTTCTTCCAGTTCTGCCAAAGCGGTAGCCGGT
This sequence comes from Nitrospiraceae bacterium, assembly GCA_041568895.1. GTDB lineage: Bacteria > Nitrospirota > Nitrospiria > Nitrospirales > Nitrospiraceae > JBFFYZ01. The sequence goes on along the minus strand of JBFFYZ010000362.1, from coordinate 1,865 downwards.
TCGACTTGTGGCATATTCATGACGTCCTCGTAGTTGGTGATTGAGTGATCTGGTGTTTGTCAGAGTTTTCGTGGATTTTAATTTGCCAAATCACCAAATGACTCAATGAATAAATGTATTACCCCCCTCTAGCCCTTGTCAAGGCAAGGGCAACGGTAAAACATAGTCTTTATTCCGCTTCGTGCTCCCCCAATAGGGCGACGGCCCGACGAATCTGCTCTCTGGTCCCCAGAAGCACCAGAATGTCCCCCTCTTCCAAGAGGACCTGTTCGGAAGGGTTCGATTCGGTTCGCCCGCTCCTCGTAAAGGCGATGACCGAAGCTCCGGACATGGGCCGAACGGACAGCTGCCCAATGGTTTTGCCGACCGCATGGGAGCCCTCCTCAATCCGATAGGTCTCTACGTCGGTGTCTCGCAAGGTTCCGCCCCTGAGATGGTGGGCGAGTTCAGGCAACGACCCCCGGCGAAGGAGAGCATAGCCCTCCCGCCGAATCTGCTCCGCTTTTTGGACGATAAATTCCGGCGGCATTTTGAAGCTGCGGAGCACTAAGGCCGAGATCTCTATGGAGGTCTCAAATTCTTCCGGGACGACCTCATTGGCCCCCAAGGCATGGAGCTCATCCAACTCCTTGAGGTACCTGGTGCGGACCACGATGTGCAGGAGGTGGTTCATGCCCCGTGCAATTTGCACCGCCCGACGGGCTGAGAAGGGATCGGAGATGGCAAGCACCAATACCCGGGCGTTGTCAATCCGGAGGTGCCGCAACACGGAGGGGTTGGAAGCGTCACCATAATAGATGGGCACGCCGTCCCGGGCCTCCCGACGCACGACGTCTCCATCGAGGTCCAGGATCACATAGGGAATCTCGGTATCGGAGAGCACCCGAGCAAGATTCCGGCCATTGAGACCGTATCCCACGATGATCACATGGTCCATGATTTTGAGGTGGGTGGATTCCTGATGGGCAATGTGCGTCGTCGTCCAATCCGGCAGCCAACGCCGCAGCCGTTGAACGGCTTCGGCTCGTCGGGCCAGCCTCGGCGCCCATTGCATAAGAAACGGCGTCACGATCATGGTGAGAATGGAAACCGCGAGAAACACCTGATAGGGCTCCTCCGTGAGCAATTTTGCCTCTTGCCCCTCTTGAGCGAGAATAAAACTAAACTCTCCCACCTGGGCCAGCGACACACCGGCCAGCACCGCCGCTCGGGGCGGATAGCCGGTGCCCAGCACCGCCGCCGCTCCGGTGAAGAACTTGACGACTAGAAGGGCGACCACGAGAGCAAACACCAGGACCGGGTGCGCCAGCAACACCCGGACATCCATGAGCATGCCGATCGAAACGAAAAAGAGGCTGTTGAAACTGTCCCGAAAGGGCAGTATCTCCGCCATGGCCTGGTGGCTGTACTCCGATTCAGAGATGACCAACCCCGCGATAAACGCCCCCAGTGCCAGCGACAGGCCCGTCAGGGACGTGAGCCAGGCAATGCCGAGACAGAGCACGATGGTGGTCAGAAGAAACAGCTCCCGGCTGCGCGTGCGGACGATGTGCTCCAACAATTTCGGAACCAGGAACCAAGCCGCGACCATGATAATCCCGACCATCACGGCCGATTTCCCCAATGCTAAAAGAACACTTCCCACCTCATTGTCGGCCGTGCTGGCGAGAAAAGGGGTGATCAGCATCATCGGGACGACCGCCAGGTCCTGAAAGATCAGGATCCCGATCGTGGCGCGTCCCTGAAGGGTGTCGCTCTCGCCCCGCTCCGCCAAAGCTTTCAACACGATGGCGGTGCTGCTCAGAGAGAGCAGGCAGCCCCAAAAGATCGCCTGGCGGTAGGGCAAGCCGGCTAAGGCCCCGACG
>JBFFYZ010000361.1:0-2866 GCA_041568895.1 Nitrospiraceae bacterium | reverse complement strand
GGTGAGCCGGCGGCTCTGGTAGCGCGGTTCGATGCCGGTTCGATCGGTGGCTGAATTACGCCACATCGATCATGATGCGACGTGGCTTGGCCTCCTCACGTTTCGGCAGGTGAATGGACAAAACCCCCTGCTTGTACGAAGCTGCCACCTTCGTCTGGTCGACGTCCGTCGGGAGCGTAAAGGACCGGAAAAAATCCCCTCGTCCCATTTCCCGCAAAAAGTAGGTCCGGCCTGATTCCGCTTCCTCCTTCCCGTCTTTCCGATTGCCCTTGATGGTCAACTCGCCATTCTCGACGTGAATCTCCACGTTCTGCGGTTCGATCCCAGGCAGGGAGGCCTCTACGTACAGGCCGTTAAGATCCTCGTACACATTGCAACGCGGGGACCACGTTGAGGCAGTCCGGCCGACGGCTCGCACCGCGTCGTCAAACAGTCGGTCCAACTGACTATCAAAAGCAGTATAGGGCATGAGTGTCATGGCGTCCTCCTTTCTTTGGCTATTCTCCTATTCCTGTTACTTCCTGTCCTGCCCCTTTCCGTGAAAGGGGCCAAGGGTTTGATCACTGTTATTTTTTTATCATGAATTTTTAGATAAGGCCCAATTCCGGAAAGTCAAGGCTTTGACCCTCCGTCAGCCGACTTTGATGTCGATGGTCCGGGACCTGGCTTTTTCTGACTTGGGGAGATGGAGGGTTAGCACCCCGTCCCGAAATTCCGCCGTAACCCTGGTCTCATCCACGTTGTCCGGGAGGGAGAAGGTCCGCCAGAAGCTGCCGTAGGACCGTTCCACGCGGTGAAATTTTTTCCCTTTCTCTTCCTGTTCGAGCTTTCGTTCTCCAAACAGGGTCAGGACCCCCTCCTGGATGGTGATCTTGACGTCCTCTCGCTTGAGCTCGGGTAGATCGGTCTTGATCAGGTATTCCCGCTCGGTCTCGCAGATGTCCACGGGCGGGGTCCAATCGGCCACGGTCATGGATTCCTGGCCGGCCTGAGAGCGGACTCCAGATTTTCCGAACACCCGGTTCAATCGGTCCGACATGTCTTCCAATTCTCGAAAAGGATCCCATCGTACGATGCTCATGGGCACGGCCTCCCTTCCTTGGCCAAAGCTCTTCCTCTAGTTTGGGTCTGTGTGTGGGGCGCTCGAATTTAGCCTCGGACCCCTGAGGGTGGCCCGATGAGGCGAAGCGTCCCCTCTGGAGACAACGACTCAGTCACCCTGCGCTTCCATTGACGGCACGACCGTAATGTGGCCGTGTTTGACGTCCACCGTCGCTGTGCCCCCGTCGAGCAACTCGCCCTTGACCAGGAGGCGGGCGATGGGGGTCTCAATTTCCTGTTGAATGAGGCGCTTGAGGGGGCGCGCGCCGAACACCGGATCATAGCCCTGCTGGGCCAGCTTGGCCGTGGCCGGTGGGGTCAGGGTGAGCGAGATGCGTCGTTCGGCCAATCGGGTCCGCAGGCGACCCAACTGAATCTCCACGATTTTCTCCAACTGGTCGGAGGTGAGGGGATGGAACACCACGGTCTCGTCCACCCGGTTCAAAAACTCCGGGCGGAAGTGATGCCGCAGCTCCGCAATCACCATGTCCCGCATTTCCTCGTACGCCGATCCCCGCTGCTGCGCCTCCAGGATGTGCTGACTACCGAGGTTCGAGGTCATGATCAGCACCGTGTTCTTGAAATCCACGGTCCGTCCTTGCGAGTCCGTCAACCGTCCGTCATCCAACACCTGCAGCAGGATGTTGAACACGTCGTGGTGGGCCTTTTCGATTTCGTCGAACAGGATGACCGAGAACGGCCGGCGGCGCACCGCCTCGGTGAGCTGGCCGCCCTCCTCGTACCCCACGTACCCCGGGGGGGCCCCGATCAGCCTGGCGACCGTGTGCCTTTCCATATACTCGGACATGTCGATGCGGACCATGTTGGCTTCGTCGTCGAACAGCGTGCCCGCTAGAGCCCGGGCCAGCTCCGTCTTGCCGACCCCCGTGGGCCCCAGAAAGAGGAACGATCCGATAGGACGATTGGGATCCTTGATGCCCGAGCGGGCGCGGAGCACGGCGTCCGCGACCGCCCGGACGGCCTCATCCTGCCCCACGACCCGGCGGTGGAGGAGTTCCTCCAGTCGGAGCAACTTCTCCAGCTCGCCTTCCATCAGACGGGTGACCGGAATTCTTGTCCAATGGCTCACGACCAGCGCGATGTCTTCCTCGCTCACCTCTTCCTTGAGGAGTTGGCTGCCCGTGTGCTTTTTGGCCAGGTCCTGCTCCTCCGCCGCCAGCTCGCGCTCCAGGCGTGGCAGTTCCCCGTACTTCAGCTCCGCCACACGGTTGAGGTCATAGGCGCGCTCCGCTCGCTCGATCTTTTGTTTGGCCTCCTCGATTTGCTCGCGGAGTTGCCGCAGCCGGCCTACAGAGGCCTTCTCTCCCTCCCACCGGGCCTTGAGAGCGTCCAGGTCGGTTTTTTTCTCGGCCAGTTCCTTCTCCAGGGCATCCAGCCTGGCCCGGCTCCCCGGGTCGGTTTCTTTGCGAAGGGCCTCGCGCTCGATCTCCAACTGCAGGACCTTGCGCGAAATCTCGTCCAGATCTTCGGGCAAGCTGTCAATCTCCGTCCTCAGGCGCGCGGCCGCCTCGTCCACCAGGTCGATGGCCTTGTCGGGCAGGAACCGGTCGCTGATGTAGCGGTTGGACAGTTTGGCCGCGGCCACCAGTGCGGCATCTTTGATCCGGACCCCATGGTGGACCTCGTACCGCTCCTTGAGACCGCGCAGAATGGAAATCGTATCTTCCACGGAAGGCTGGTCCACGAAGACCGGCTGGAACCGCCGCTCGAGGGCTGCGTCCTTTTCAATGTGCTTCCGGTACTC
>JBFFYZ010000360.1:0-2879 GCA_041568895.1 Nitrospiraceae bacterium | reverse complement strand
TTCGAGGCGGTCCAGGACGCCGGTGAGCGTGCCCTTGGTCACCAACGTCGCGGCCGACAGCTCCGAGCAGGTCATACCGGTGGTGTCGCCCAGGGTGGCGATCACGTCGAATTGCGATTGGGTGAGGCGCATGGACCGAATGTGGCGGTTGGCTTCCCGGGAAAAAGCCAGATAGGTCTCCACCAGGGGCCGTAGCACCTTGAGGTAGGTATCGTCTTGAAAGTCCGTAACATCCATCGCGTGAAATATATTAGTACTAGCTAGAACAGACTGTCAAGGGATCTGCCCGGGGACCTCTTTTCGCTCCGTTGACGGAGTCGGGGAGGCCCGCCTATCATGCGCTCCGTATGTCGCGACCGTACGCTCAAGGCCAGGCCAACCTGGTCACCATTCTCCTCCTCATCGGCCTCATCGTCGCGGGGGTCTGGGTGTGGAAACGGATCCCCCTGGACACCCAGGATTACATTATCGAGGAGGTTATTCCGGTCGCGCTCCTCACTCTGGCCGGCGTAGGGCTGCTCGTCCTGGCGGGGCGGGCCCTCTGGCGAAAGCGAGCGGTCCGGCTCCAGCGGGAGGGACTGATCGCCAAGTTCGAACGGGAAACTGGTAGGGACAAGCGGTTGGACCTGGCCTTCACGCTCATTGAATTGAACGGGTACCGGCTACAAGGCCTGGAACGCGTGGCTCCAGCGATGGCGGACCTGTTCATGGAGACGCTGAAGACCGCGTTGGGGGATAAACAACATCGCATTCGAGGGATGGCGGCCAGCCACCTCGGCGTGTTGCTGCAAAAAGCCGCAGTGCCCCTCCTTCTCGCGGCCCTGGAAGACGATCATGCCTATGTCCGGGGCTCGGCCGCGTTGGGACTGGGACGGATGCGGGCCAAGGAAGCCAAAGACAAGCTGGCCGAGGTCATGAAAGAGGATTGGGATCAGACGGTGCGGAGTCGGGCTCGCGAGGCGCTCGAGCGGCTTTCCTGAACCTACGGAGCCTGCGTTCAGCGCGGCTCATGGGGACCAGATCAGCTCAGCCACTCGATCAGGAGGATTTCCGGCGGGCAGTTCCAACGGGTAGGGAGTACGGACCAGCCCAAGCCGCGATTGACGTACAGGCGGTGTCCGTTCCGATGGTACTGGCCGTTGAGGCGTCCGCTGCATCCATAAGGGAGCCAAAAGGGCTTGAGGAAAGGGATTCGCACCTGGCCGCCGTGGCTGTGGCCGCAGAGGATCAGGTCCACGGCATGCCGTTCGTCCAGATGGTCCAGGACGTTGGGCGCATGAGCGAGCAGGACCGTGAACCGGTCCGGCACGTCCGAGGGAATGCAGCGGAGGTCCGCCCGATGCAGTGACGGGTCGTCCACCCCGACCACCCCCAATTCACCTTGATTGGTCGAGACCACCAAAGACTGATTGACCAGCAAGTGCACGTTTTGCCGTTCGGCCATCTCCATAAAGCGGTCCACGGGGACTCGGCTGTAATGGTCGTGGTTGCCCAGGGTCATGAACACCGGAGCCAGGGCGCGCAAATGACCCAAGAACCGGACCAGGTGGGGCAGGCCCTGGGGCACCGTCAGCAGGTCGCCGGTGATGAAGATCCAGTCGGGGCGTAATTCCTTGATGAGGGCTACCACTCGATCGTGACGAGGCTGGTAGAGATCCAAGTGCAGGTCGCTCAATTGGACGGCTCGCCGGCCGGCCAAGGGGGCATGCTGGCAGGCGAGCCGGGACACCTCGATCGTCTGATGCCCGAACTCGCAGCGGGGAATTCGTACAAATAACGACTGGAGGGGATGAGCCAGGTGGTGACTGAAAAAGAACCGGGCTCGATGGTGCCAGCGAAGGGGCCGACCAATCATCCCATGACCTGATCCAAGACCGTTCGGTCATGGGAGGTGAAGCGGTACCCCTTGTCATACAGGATGCCCATGCTGGCCATCAGGTGATCGAGGCTGCCGGATTTGCGGAGGTTGTCGAATTTTTCGTTCAACGTGGCCAGATGGCCGGATGGGGAGCCGAGCGAATCGAATCTGAGGCCGAACGATTCAAGAATGTCCTGCAGCTCGGCGGCGCTATAGCGTTCGTCGTCGTTTCGGTCTCCCACCAAGGCGAACTCGTAAAAGGTTAAACTGAGGGACAGGGACGATTGCGTCCGGCTGAAATCCTCCCTTGCGTCCTCCAGGCCTCCGGGATACCGCGTGTGGCAATCGGCTAAGGTCAGGTCCCCGACCCCTGCGAGGGCAGGACCCGACCAGGACACGCCTTGCATCGCGGGTGGGTCGGGCTTCTCATACAGTTGCTTGTAAAATAATTCCGTACACACGTTGGCGTCGAGAAAGAACTTTTTGTCCACTATGATCTGCTGGCGGATGTGAGACGTAAACGATTCGAAGATATCCTCGGGGTTGGGTAAGGCTAGAGCGGCCAACGGGGTCCCGAAACATCCCGCGGCTACCAACACCATCGCGCCGGAACGAACGCCTTTCATCGTTGCCTTGGCCAGACCATAGGAGACAACCTCTCGGGCGTGGTATCCTGCCATCACGCCATCCAAGTTATCAATATAGCACACCTTCCTCCCACGAGTGGGTGAATCCTACGGTGATTGAAGGGGGGGAAATGGTCCTGTTTAAAAGGGAGCACGGGGTGTGGGGCTGAAGGCCAAGAGACCACCTGACTCAGAGGCAGCCCTTCCGTTTTTGACGGAGGGGATCCCCGGAATTGGAGGAAACATCCGCACCACCCCGGAGGACTTCCGCGTTGATGAGCAGCCCCTGTATCTCCCTTGCGGCCAAGGGGAGCACCTCTACCTCCGGATCACCAAGCGTAACCTTTCCACGCCGGACTTGGTGTCCCGCCTGTCCTCGACCTGGGGGGTCAAGG
>JBFFYZ010000359.1:0-2879 GCA_041568895.1 Nitrospiraceae bacterium | reverse complement strand
TCCATAGAAGAGGCCATTCTTGTGGGCGAACGCAAGTTTAAGGACATCAATTGCGCGAGCTGCCACGTGCCCAGTCTGCCGCTGACCAACAACGGGTGGATCTACACCGAGCCGAATCCGTTCAACCCGCCGGGCAACCTGCGGCCGAGCGACGGGGTGCCCGCGCTGATGGTCGATCTGACGAGCAAGGACCTGCCCTTGCCGCGGCTCAAGAGAAAAGGCCAAATGGTGGAGGTGCCGGCCTTTACCGATTTGAAATTACACAACATTACCAGTGGTCCAACGGATCCGAATATCGAGCCGCTGGACATGAACCAACCGGGCGGAACCCCCGGGTTCTTTGCGGGAAACGCGAAGTTCCTCACCCGCAAGCTCTGGGGCGCGGCCAACGAGCCGCCGTTTTTCCATCATGGACTCTACACCACCCTGCGCGAGGCCGTCCTGGCCCATGCAGGAGAAGCCCGAGACTCACGGATGGCCTTTGAAGCCTTAGGTCCGTATGAAAAGGATGCCGTGATTGAGTTCCTCAAATCCCTTCAGGTGTTGCCGCCCGGGACGAAGTCCCTGGTTGTGGATGAAAACGGGAATCCGAAGAAGTGGCCGCCCAAGGGGGAGGACTAGGAGAAGTGAAAAGGTAAAGGCCGTTACATCTGCAGGTGTCTCAATAACGGGGCGGAGGCGGGCGAACCTGCCTCCGCCCCGCTGTTCTCCGCCCCTGTGCCGCTTGACTCTGCGTCCGTTAAGATCCCGCCACCACCGAGTCGAGCTTGGATGACGGGTGGCCGTGGGGATCTGCCGGTGGCTGGCCGAAGCCGATAAATAACCGCAAAATCCCCGTGCGTGTCGTGGTCCCGGTTTTAACCATGATGTTCTTGAGATGGCCTTTGGCCGTCTGCTGGGCGATGTGTAAATGAACCGCAATTTCCTTGTTGGTCATTCCGGCAAGGAGGGCTTCCACCGTCGCCGTTTCCCGCGGGGTGAGGTGGTATCGGTCCCGCACCTGGTCCAGGGCCTGCGTCACGCTGGGGGCGATTTCATCCAGCAAGATGAGGATATGAGACTCCGTGATGCCGGTCGAGGCCAAGAGGCCGAAGGCCCGGAGGCGGATGGGACGGTGGGAGGGACCCAGCACGCGTTCAAGCTGCAAGTGCTCCCAGGGCTTGCCGTCTGCCAGCGACAGCATGGTGCTCAAGAGATCCTTGCAGAGGTTGAGCACCTCGTCGGGAATGACCCCCTTCGCCGCCAACCCCCGGTGGACCCGGTTGATCCGTCCGGACATTTCTATGGCCTCCTCGTTCATGAAAATCAATTGGAGGGAAGGGGTAAAAACCAGAATGCCCTGCTGGGGATTGAGACCGGAAACCGCGAAGGGGAAGAGGGCGCGACGATCAACGGACCGCACGCTGCGAAGTTTGGCGACGCCCGAACGTCTCATGCCGGCATCTGGCCCCGTGCGTCGTAAAAAAAGGCGAACCAAAAAAAGAAAAAGGGATTCAAAAAATAGCGGACCCGGCCGCGAGAGTCAATTCCTTTGTGAGTAGGGAAGAGGCTTCTTTGCTCGCAAAGGATGTGCCAGCCTGCATGGGATGACCTGTTTACGCACGGTATCGAAATACCAGTATTTTTTCTGGACCGTTTGCACCAGTGGGCCTGAGATGGTTATCTAGGGCAGGCTGCTGAGCCGCCTTTGAATCATCGGTGAGAAAAAACCTTCACGACTTCCCTATTTAAAAAATGATACAGTTTAAAAATGTATCGGTCGTCCAGAATTGTGTTCTGGCTTTCAGTTGCGGTCTGGCTCTGGGTCGGGATTCTCAACCAGGAAGCCGGAGCCACGCTCTACCAATGCGTTGACGCCTCCGGGAGCCGGGTGTTCACCGACAGTCCGGCTCAGCTCAAGGACTGCAAGGTGGTGAACCCCGGCGGGCCCAATCCGCCCGCGTCGCCCTCCGTACCCACCCCGCCGGTTTCTTCACCCAGCCCGCAGCCTCCTACGACCAGGCATCCGGGCTCTTCACCCGGCATAGGGGGGGCGGTCACCACGGTGCCGCACGGCGACTCCGGGACCGGGGCAGGGCCCCGGCAGGTGGCGGTTCCGGTGGAGCGGGTGGGGCGATCGCTGGTCGTGCAGGCTCGGCTGAACGGTACGCGGGAGGCCAAGCTGATTGTGGATACCGGGGCGGACATCACCATTTTGTCCCATGCAGTCGCGCTGGATCTGGGGCTGGTCCCGACGGCCAGCAGCCCGACCATCACGTTGAATACTGTCGGCGGCACCGTTCGAGCCGATGTGATCGTTCTGGAGACCATGGCCGTCGGCGCGGCCGAGGCGAGGGCCGTGCAGGCCGCCATCCATGACCTCCCGGATGCCCCATCCGGGGTAGAAGGCCTCCTGGGCCTCACCTTCCTCGACAAGTTCCTCGTCACTGTAGACAGCCAAAAGGGCGAACTGCACCTGCAGCCACGGCCCTAAGTTTCTCCTTAAAAACAGGCCAGAATTAGGAAGCAATACCTCTTTCGTAGGGGATACCCCCTACGTTTGCGGTATTGTTTCCTCCTTTCTAATCGTCAATAGTTCATCCGGACGCACAGGTCAAAATGTCCTCCGACGAATGGGTGGAGCCTTCCACAACCATGAACGGAAGGAAAGGGCCTTTTTTCATCTTTTCCGGGAGGTGGGGTATGCGGCTGCTCGGGCGTTATGGGGTGATCCTCGGGGGACTGGTCTTTGTCGTGGGTGTTTTTGGACCGGGTGCAAGTGTGTCTGCCGGCAAGGATTTAAATAACCGGCTGAAAGGCGATTACAGCACGATCCTTTCCGCGTCCTGCGCGGTTGGACCCATCGGGGGCTTTGGGTCCAACTTGGAGCGTGTGCCTGT
>JBFFYZ010000358.1:0-2882 GCA_041568895.1 Nitrospiraceae bacterium | reverse complement strand
TCCCTGGGATCGCTCCAAAAACCGGGCCCCAATCTGAACCGACATGCGCCCCGCGATTTCACTCATCGGGGTGAGCATGGGCAAGCTTTTATCCTCCTGCTCGGTCGTCTCATAGGCGATGGCCGTGGCCCCCGAATCGAGGAGCGCCTGAGTCAGCGGTTTCGAGGCGGCCAGGTGGAGGTAGGTAAACAAAATCTGCCCTTTTCGAAACAGCCCGTACTCGGGGGGAAGGGGCTCCTTCACCTTAACGATCATCTCCGCTTCCTGGAACAGTTCCGTCTTCGACGAGGCCATGCGAGCTCCTGCCTTGCGGTAGTCCTCGTCCGAAAATCCGCTTCCTTCTCCGGCACGGGGTTCGACCCACACGGTATGGCCAGCGGCGCAGAGCGTCTGCACGCCTTCCGGTGTCAGGCTGACCCGATTTTCTTGGTCTTTAATCTCCGCCGGCACACCGATGATCATACGCCCTCCCTGTTTCCAACCAGTTCCGGCAACCTGGACTCATTATATACTGAATTCCCGGTATCCCCCAGATCTTCCTCATTCAGGTAACCCAGTTCCCTGGAATGCGGAAATTCGTCAGGAACAATGGCCAGTTCCCTTCCGTTTACACTCTCAACGGGTAGACAGTCCCTGCAGCGCTGGTGTAAGATGAGGCCTCTTTTTCGGGAGGCAGCGGACGATGACCCTCCAGCAGGGCGCCGAAGCGTTTGCCGGAGCCTGCGATGCCTGCAGGGCTTCCAAAGGGCCGTTTCTCAAGGTTTCACTGGGCAAGGATTTCTTCGGCCGGGCCTATGACCGCCTGTCTCCTTCATCGGACCAGAGCCCCAAGTGGTATTGCGAGTCCTGTTCGTTGCACAAAAACCTGCAGCGAGACTTCCGCGACATCAAAATGGAGTTCGACAAATTGCACGCCGGTGAGACCTCCCAATTGGCGGACCACCACGAATTACAGCGGGCCTGCCTGCGGCTGCGGGAAATCACGGCCATGCTGGGCGGCTCCGCGGCCGGCGGCCCTCTCGGGACCCGTCTGATAGACCCCGCTGACGTCACCGGTCTCCTTCGCCGCATGGAAACCCGGACGGGCGCACCCTCCCCCGTGGAATGATGACGTAAAGTCCAACCCAGTGTCGACCTTTAAGCGCCACATTTTCATCTGTGTGAACCAACGCCCCAAGGGCGATCCCCGCGGGTGCTGCGCCGACTCGGGCTCGGAGCGATTGCAGGCCTTTTTTAAGAAAGAGGTGGAGCGATTGGGGCTGAAGGGAACCGTGCGCGCCAACAAATCCGGGTGCCTGGACCACTGCGAGTACGGGCCCAGCGTGGTGATTTATCCCGAAGGGGTGTGGTACTGGGTCGGATCGGAAGCCGATGTGACCGAGATCATGGAGCGCCATGTCATCAAAGGTGAAATCGTCACGCGGCTGCTCATGCCCGAGCACCCGACCCCGCCCAAACTCGATCCCCTTCAAGTCTAGGGTGATGCGGAGCAGGCCAACCCCCAACGAGGCAGGCCATGGCTGTTGAGGAGAAATGGAAGGCGAACCAGGAGAAGGTCGCCTTCATGAAGAAATTCCCTGGGTTGGTCCTGGCCTGGAGCAAATCCCGCGGCAAGACCATCGAATCGGTCACTCCGTTGCCGTCCAAAAAAGACGCGGCGGTCCTGGGGTTCTCGGACGGCACCTTTGCGGTGGCGCCGCCTCTCGCACCGGAGCCCTGGGAGCTCAAGGAAGCGCTGATGGCGGCCCGGAGCGTCCTGGAGCCCCAGCACCGGGAGGCCTATGCCGAGTATGACCGGCTCGCGAAAAAAGACCAGGAGGCGCTGCGGGCCGCCCGACTGGAAAAAATAGTCGGGGCCATCCGGAACAATCTGGAGCAGATCCCCGAGCTTAAGGATCGCCTCCGCCAGCTTGTGGAAGAATGGAAATAAGGATGTGTCGCCGTGAACATGCTGGAAATGTTCTCCAAGGCCCTGTTTGAGGGAGTGAAGCCCATGATGCTGACGAGAGATCACCTGGTCCGCCATCCCGATCGCTGCACCCATAACGCGGTCTGCATTCCGGTCTGTCCGACGGGCGCCTGGGTGTCCACCCCGCCGTTCAAGTTCGATTCGTCCCGCTGCCTGGAAAGCTGCCGCCTCTGCCTGGACGCCTGCCCCACCAACGCCATCTTCGCCGTGTACAGCAAAGGCGGGAAGCGGATCGAGCCCCAGAAAAAGTAAGGAGAAGCCTTGGGTGGCGAAAGGAGCCCGTCTCTGGTTTCGGCCTGATGCGATGATGTCCATTTGCAGCTGGCATCCTTGCTGTTGGCCGCTCCGCCTCTAACGGACCAACAGAACGGCTCGCGGCACCCTGTTTAGCTCTTCACGCCCCGTCTCCGCCAGGCCGAGAACCTCCGCGGGCATCCCTTCCACCCAAGGCAGAAACGAGATTGAGGATACGGTGAGGCCGGGCGGCCTCACGTGCTCGCGCACCGCGCACTCAAGAGCTATGCGAGAAAGGGATGAGAGTGCTCGGTGGACGCGCGCAGTCTGAGGCCACCTGGCCTCATGCCCGTCAAGGGTGAAAGGGAATCCATTAATGGTTGGCTTCCTTGCCGTCGCACGCGGCACCCTTCCACCCCATTAGCAGGCAGTGAGCGCTCTGGCGCGGCTCTCGCTGCACATCCGTTCCATCCGAGCTAAGAAGGGAGACCTGGCCACCCTGGTACGAGATTCAGATCACTTTCTTTCGGAGGTGGCCCCAGTAGGCGGTCCAGAGGGAGCCGTTGGCGGCGGTGAGGGTCGTCAGGGCCATGAGGCGATAGACCTGCCCCTTGGACATTTTGACCTTGACGGCAGGATCCAGCAGGTCCGGTGAGGAGACGACCCGCTGGAGAGTCGC
>JBFFYZ010000357.1:0-2885 GCA_041568895.1 Nitrospiraceae bacterium | reverse complement strand
GCTCCGCCGGTTCTTGCGCCCGGTGGCCCGACTCCCGCATGTCGGCCAGGTCCGCCAATGCGGGTACATGATCGGGATCGAATTGGTCGAGGATCGGAAGACCCGCAAGCCCTATGCGCCGTCGGCGCGGGTCGGCCACCGGGTCAGCCTGGAGGCCCGCCGGAGGAGGCTCCTGACCCGTCCCTTGGGGAACGTTGTGGTCCTTATGCCCCCGTTGATTACTTCGGTCACGGAACTGAAGCGGATGGTCCAGATTCTTCGGGAGGCCATTCAGACCGTCACCGAAGGTGAGGGGGCCCCCGGCCTGGCCCCGTTCGGCTCGGTATAAATTCCTGCCCCGCTGTACATTCTGCCGCCCTCCTTCACAAAAATGTTCCCTCGCGGCTGCGCCGTCCGGCCCCCCTCTTCTAACCGGTTGATTTACTGACCCTTCAAGCCCAACATAAATATTCAAAAAGGGCATAGGAAATGCACAACCTCGGATATAGATCATTCTGGAGCAGTTGGTGTCCTATGAAGGCTTCCTTGGGTGAATATCTCCAATCCATGCGGGCCCAGAAGGGCCTCACCATCCAGGACGTCGCCAAACAGACCCGGATTGATCCAGCCTATCTCCAGGCCCTGGAGGATAACGCCTTCTCGAAGCTGCCCCCCGCCCAGATTTTTGCCAAGGCGTACGCGCGCGAATACGGTCGCGTGTTGGCGCTGCAGGAAACCGAGGTGATGAAACGGTTCTCCGAATCGGCGGAAGGCTTCTACCGGAAGATGGAATCCGACAACGGAAGCGTGGCCAAGCGGAATCGGCTGGGCAGTCACCTGACCACGGAAGAACACCGGGAATGTTCGCGGCTGCGAGTGATGCCCTAAGGGTGGTGGCTGGGTCGTCCGGCGGAGCGATCCGTCAGGAGGGCGGCCCGTCTCCTTTCAAGACAACACCACGCGTTCGCCCCGTCCACACTTGAGCAACTCCGCGCAGCTCCCCTCCTTCAGAAACAGCTCCACCTGCCCGTTGCTGTTGATCAGGGCCCGCGGTGCCAGCGAGTCACCCTCACCATAGTATCGGCTCATTCCCTCGATCGTCATCCCTCCGATCCGGATCGTGACGCGGTCCCGCTTGGTCACCCCCTGCACTTCCTTGACGTGAAACGGAGTGAAGTTCGTGATCAGGTTGCCGAACCGATCCACGTACGCCACCCGGCCGACGAGCGTGCCTCCTTCCCAGGAGGGTTCGGACCCGGGCAGCGTCGCATAGTCGCGTACCAGCCGGCCGAAGGATCCCGGGACCTGCCCGCGCGTCAGCCACGCGGCGGCCGGCGCAAAGAGGTCCCGCCCGTCGAAGGTGGTTCCCTCGGAGTCCAGTCGGTACTGCTTGTTTTCAATCTGGCGGACCTCCACCGCGGTCTCGTCCTCATAGATCGGGGTGAGCAGCCCGTTGTCCGGCGCCAGGAAAAAATACCGCGAGCTGTTTACCAGCAGGGGGCGCCGGCTGCTGCCGACCCCGGGATCCACGACCGCGACGTGGATCGTCCCTTCCGGAAAATACTTGTAGCAGGATTTCAGCAGGTAGGCGGCGTCCTCGATCTGCTGGGGCGGCACCTGGTGCGAGAGATCGACGATCCGGGCCTGGGGGTTGATGCTCAGGATGACCCCCTTCATGCTGGCCACAAAGTAATCGCGATCCCCGAAGTCGGTCAGCAAGGTGATGAGAGAAATGGCGGGCGGCATGGCGGTTACCCCAAAAGTGACCGGTGACGTGTGACGAGTAACGGGAAATGCACAAAGAGGCTGCCGATTGAATTCCTAGTCACTTGTCACCTGTTACGCGTCACAACTCATCGAATCGAATGTCTTTGATCTCGTACTCCACGACCTTGGCGGGCGTTTTGATTTCGACCTGATCGCCCACGCGGTGGCCGATGAGCGCCTTCCCCACCGGCGACTGCACGGAGATCTTCCCGTTTTTGAGGTCGGCTTCATCCTCGCCCACAAGCGTATAGCGTCTCTCTGCCTTGGATTGCAGGTCGATCAGGACCACGGTGGCTCCGAAGACGATGGTCTCGCTTGCGAGATTGGCGGTTTCAATGATGCGGGCCTCGGCCAGCTTGCGCTCCAATTCGACAATCCGCGACTCAATGAATCCCTGGCGCTCCTTGGCGGCATCGTATTCGGCGTTCTCGCTCAGGTCTCCATGGGACCGGGCTTCCGCGATCGCCGCAATGACCTGCGGCCGCTCCACTTTCTTCAACCGGGCGAGCTCCGCCTGGAGTGCTTCGTATCCCTTCTTGGTAATCGGTGGCATGCTGAACCTCGATGAGAATAATAATGGTGAAAGGGCAATACACAACCTCGAAGCCACATCCGCGCTTCGGCATTCCCCACGTTATGTAATGGAATGGTACTCTTGCAAGGACCGAATGGCCAACCCCTTCCGCAATTCGGCCTCGATGGCCATGACGGCCGCGCGGGCCCCGGGCATCGTGGTGAAGTACGGCAAGCCGTGGTGCAGGGCCTCGCGCCGGATCGACGCGGAATCCGCGACCGACGACTCGCTGCCCACGGTGTTGACGACCAGACAGATGTCGCCGTTCTTGATGTGGTCCACCAGATGCGGCCGTCCTTCGTTGACTTTGTTGACGGCGGTGGCTTCGACTCCGCCGGCACGGAGGTAGGCGGCCGTGCCCCGGGTGGCCTCGATCTCAAACCGCAGCCGCTGAAGGCGCCGCGCGACCTCCAGGGCGGCCGGCTTGTCGTGGTCCTTGACGCTGAGCAGGACCTTGCCCGTCCGTGGCAGCGGGACTCCCGCGGCCGCCTGGGACTTGGCGAACGCCCACCCGAAGTCCTCGTCGATGCCCATCACCTCGCCGGTGGACCGCATTTCCGGCCCG
>JBFFYZ010000356.1:0-2894 GCA_041568895.1 Nitrospiraceae bacterium | reverse complement strand
TAGGCGAAGGATGGAATGCGATGGTTGAGGGCGGTGGCCCAGACGGTGAACATGGGCTCCTCCAGCACCGGAAACGAAGCGGTTGCTGAGGCGGAAGCGGGTCGGGGAGTCGAAGAGGGTTCGTGGAGCCGGAACCCTTCGCCAGCCCAAAACGTGGCCAGTGTGGTTTCCACCGAATGAAACTCCCGCACCTCGATCGTCAGCGGATAGCCATCAACGAGATTCCAGGTATAGCCCTGCAGCTTTCCGGCCACATTGGCGATCAACCCTGGCGGCCCAAACAATCGCAAGGTCTTTCCTCGACCGAGGGCGACCCGCAGGACCTGGTCAAACCCGATAAAATGATCCATGTGCGTGTGGGAAATGAAGATGTCTTCCGCCCTCAGGAGTCGGGTCGGACCCAGGGCCTCGTTGTGGCCCAGGTCAAATAACAGGGCTCGCCTGGCCCATTTGACCTCAATATACAACCCGGGATCACCGAACGGGTCATTGATTAGATAGCTTGAAAAGGAGGGCGTCATGGGTCGAGCACCCATTTCAGGGTCGAGTACATGATCATGACCTCCACGGCGTGGGCCACCATCGTGGCATAGAGGTTTCTCAGACGGATCCAGAGCAGTCCCCAGATCAGGCCGTCCCAGAAAGCGATCCAATGTAAGTGTTTGAAGGTTGTCACCATAAACGGGTCGAACGCAAACACGATGGCCGACGTCACGACCGCGAGGGCAGGACCCATTCCTGGCCATCCGCCGATTGGGCAATGCCGGCTGAGTGTCAAGAGCCTTCCAAGGAGAAACCCTCGAAAGTTGAGTTCCACCAACCAGGCAATCAGAAAGATGGCCCAGGGCAGCATCACAGCGGTAGGGAGTTGGGCATGAGGAGTCTGCCGTAAGAACGTAATGTCCCACCCCAATGTCGGAACGCCCCACAGGATGACGGCCGTGTTGAGGCAGCCCAGCAAGATCCCAGTGGCTCCGCCCCAGAGTATGCCCGGTCTCAACCCGTTCCGGCTCAGACCCAAGCGTGTCAGAGGGGAAGAGTTGCAGGTCACCCAAACGGCCAGGCTCACGTAGGCCATGAGCTGAGGAAGAAACTGAACCGTCGCCCGGCTTTGCAGGGAGTCTGGCAGGGCATAGAAGAGGGTGGTAGCCACAACGGGAACGAAGACGAGGCCGCCCAGTCGCTCCGATTCCTGGTAAGTGAATTCTTTTTCGGCCAAAAGGTCGGGAGTAGAAATGAAACGTTTCTCCGCACTTTTTGCGAAAGGCCGCCGAAGGAAGAATGGCCACAGAGTAACGTATGATCTCAAACTGGCCAGCATGCCGCCGTTCACGCGATGTTTACTGGTACCGTAGGGCTTCAGCAGGGTCGAGTTTGGACGCCTTGATGGCCGGATACAAGCCGAACGACACTCCGACCACGATCGCAAAGCTGAAGGCCGCCAGGATCGCCGGGAGTTTTACGATGGCCCCCCAGTCGCCCGCCCCCGGCATGGCTTTGGCGACGAGGTCCCCGAATCCGTAAGCCAACCCCACCCCCGCCACCAGTCCGACCAGCCCTCCCACCAAACAAATCGCCACGGATTCAATAAGAAACTGCAGGAGAATGTCCCGGCGGCTGGCGCCGATGGCCTTGCGCAGCCCGATCTCGCTCGTGCGTTCGGTCACCGTCACGAGCATGATGTTCATGATGCCGATTCCACCTACCAGGAGGGAGACCAGGGCGATGCCGCCGAGGACGATTCGGAAGGTCCAGATGGTCCGGTCGATCGCCTTGAGGAATTCCCCTTGATTGTGAATTCGGGTGTCATCCACCCCGTCGTGACGCTGGATTAGCAGGGCGTGGACTTGATCCTTGATGGCCTCCATCTCGTCACGGTCCGGGACATGGAGGATCATGTAATTAATCTTGTCGTCGCCCGTAAACCGTCGCATGGCCGTGGTCACGGGAATAAAGATCAATTCGTCGTAATTGGTCCCGTACACGTCGCCTTTCGGTTCCATGACTCCGACCACGGTAAATCGCT
The DNA here is from genome assembly GCA_041568895.1 of Nitrospiraceae bacterium. Classification (GTDB taxonomy): domain Bacteria; phylum Nitrospirota; class Nitrospiria; order Nitrospirales; family Nitrospiraceae; genus JBFFYZ01. The sequence continues at coordinate 868 of JBFFYZ010000356.1, read as the reverse complement.
CGTCTCCAATCTTCACATCCCGGAGCAATGCCGGTTCGCTGCCGAACAGTTTCGTCGCGACGTCCTTACCCAGGACGACCACCCGGCGCCATTCCTCCACATCGGATTGGACCAGAAACCGTCCGTGAGCCGGCCGAAAGTTTCGAATCTCCTGGTAGGTCGGAAGCGTGCCGGTGACCTGGCCGCTGAAATCCCGATCCCCGGTTTTGACCTGTTGGGTGAACTGAAGAATCGGCGCGACCTGTAGGTCCGGCCTGAGGTCGAGAATGGCGAGCGCATCGCCGTAGCGCTGACCCGTCGAGCGACCGGCGAATTTCCGTTGTTCTTCAGGCGTCAGCGTCTTGTGAAACACGAAGAGCAGATTGGTGCCCAGCCGCTCGATCGACTGGACCAGTTTTTTTTGCCCCCCCTCCACGATCGCGGTCATGGAAATGACCGCCGCGACGCCGATGATGATCCCGAGGGTGGTCAGGCCCGTCCGGAGCGTGTTAGCGGACAAATTGGAAAAGGCGTCGGCAAAGGCGTCACGAAAACTCATCTCCCGGCCTCTCCTGCGCCGGTGGAATACCCTTTGGCTGCTGCAAGGGTTTGTGGGTGTTCTTTCATCGGCTCATCCGCGATCACGTGGCCGTCCCGGAGTGTAATGATGCGTTCGGCGGCCTCGGCCAGCATGCGCTCATGGGTGATCAGGAGGATCGTCTGTCCCTTGCGGTGCAGGTCCCGGAGAATATTCAGAATGTCCTCTCCCGATTGGCTGTCGAGGCTGCCGGTGGGCTCGTCGGCCAGCAGCAGGGTCGGCCGATTGACCAGGGCTCGCGCAATCGCCACCCGCTGTTGCTGCCCGCCCGAGAGCTGGTTGGACCGATGG
>JBFFYZ010000355.1:0-2933 GCA_041568895.1 Nitrospiraceae bacterium | reverse complement strand
CTGGCGGTCTGCCCCGTGGGCGCGATCACGAACAAATATTCCAAGTACCTTTACAAGCCCTGGCAGCTCAAGAAAACCACCACGACCTGCAATTACTGCGGGGACGGGTGCCAGATGTATGTCGAAACCAAGGACACCCACGTGGTCCGCGTCACCTCTCCCCTGTCCTGGAAGAACAAATGGGGGGATCGTGAAGAGACCGCGCAAGGGCACGGCGGGCTGTGCGTGCGCGGCCGGTTCGGGTTCCAGTTCATCGACAGCGAGGAGCGCCTGCGCCAGCCGCTGGTCCGCCGGGAGAGACGGTTGGTCGAGGCCCCCTGGCTGGAGACGGCCCACGCCGTCGTCGATCGCCTCGCCGAGGTCAAGGCCAAGCACGGGCCCCAGGCAATTGCCGGCCTGATCACCGCGCGGTGCACCAACGAGGAACTCTACCTCTTCCAGAAGCTCATGCGGGGCGTCATCGGGACCAACAACCTCGACAGCAGCCCGCGGTACGGCCATGTGAATTTCATTCACGCCGTGCGGGATTCCTTGGGCGTGGGCCGGATGACCAACGATTCGGTCGATATCACCAAGGCCAAAGCGATTCTGCTGGTCGGGTCGAACATCACGGAGACCAACCCGGTGGCCAGCCTGCGGGTCAAGGAAGCGATCCGGGTATACAAGGCGCAAGTCATCGTCGTGGACTCGGCCGTGACGAACATCGCCAAGCTGGCTTCCTATCCGCTCATGGTCAACCCGGGCACCGAGCGACTGCTGGTGCAGGGACTCGTGAAGTCGGTCCTGGAGCAAGACCTGGTCGATGCGGAAGCGACGGGCAAACACCCCGAGGCCTGTGCCGCCCTCAAGCGGGCGGCGGACGGGCTCTCGCGGGAGGCCATTGCCGCGCAGACCGGTGTGACCGTGGACCAGATCCGGGCCGCCGCCGCGGTCTTCGCGGAGGCGCCCAAGGCCATCATTCTGTGCGGCGAAGGGGTGGTCCGTCGGCCGGAGGGCTACCAACACGTGTTGACCCTGGTGGATCTCGCCTGGATCACCGGCAAGCTGGGGCGTCCCGGCTGCGGGATCAATGCCGTGACGGAGGAAGCGAACGAACAGGGCGCGGTGGACATGGGCGCGGTTCCGGAATTTCTCCCGGGCCAGGCCCGGTTCGATGACGACACGGCGCGCGCCAAGTTCGGCAAGTCCTGGGAGCGGGATTTGCCTCCGGTCGGGACCGGCGCCCGATTGCCCGAGATCCTCCAACGCTGCCGGACCGGCGAGATCAAGGCACTGTACGTAATCGGCGAGAATCCGGTGGCGACCCTCCCCGCGTCGCTGAACGTCAAGGAAGCCTTGGAGGGCTTGGACTTGTTGATTTGCCAGGACCCGTTCCTGACCGAAACGGCCCGATTGGCTCACTTTGTCCTCCCGGCCTGCACCTTCGCCGAGAAGGACGGGACGGTGACCAATCAGGAAGGGCAGGTCCAGCGGGTCCGCCAGAGCATGGATCCCCTGGGAGAAAGCGTGCCCGACTGGCACATCCTGACCGCCCTGGCCAACGGGTTGGGCGCGTCGCTGGAGTACGAGTCCTCCCAGGACATCCAAAATGAAATTATGAAGCTGGTGCCCGGGTACTACAATTTGGGCCAGCCCCGGAAGGTCACTCCCAACGCGGCTCCCTATCTGTCCAACGGGTTCGCCCCGAAGGTGGGACCGCGATACAAGAAGGCGCCGGAGACCCCGCGCCAAACTCAGGGAACTTTCGGGCTGACGGTGGGTCAGCTCCTGTATCACAGCGGGAAGCTGTCCACCAGGGCGTCGGGGCTGATCAAGATTTCCCCCAATACGGGTCGGTTGCTGATGAGTCCCCAGGATCTTGAGCGCCTGGGTGTGGCGGAAGGCGGGCGGGTCCGCCTGAAGACGGCCCACGGTTCGCTGGAGCTTGGGGTGCAGGCCGATCGCTCGATCCTGCCCGGCGGCTGCTTCTTTTCGGAGCACTTCAACGAACCGCCGATCAAGGACCTCATGCCGGTGGACCTCGATCCGGTCACCGGGGTGCCGACGTTCAAGTTCGCCCACGTGTCGATCGAGAAGGTTTGAGGATTAAGGATTAAGGACCAGGAGATAGTGTTGCTTCTCAGCACTCAGTCCTCGGCCCTCAGTCCTGAAACGGAGTAAAGAATGAGCGCAGTGACACTGGTCAAGAAAGTGCTGCACGCGATGCTGTTCGACGAGATCTGGGACGCGATGAAGGTCACCTTCAAGCACATGTTCCACCGTCCGATCACGTTCCAGTATCCGCGCGAACAGCGGACCATCCCGGACGCGCACCGGGGGGCGTTGGGCCTCCTGCGCTACGATGACGGGACGGAGCGCTGCGTGGGCTGCGACCTTTGCGAAGCCGCTTGCCCCTCCCACTGCATCAAGGTGGTCAGCGAGGAGGACAAGTCCAAGCCGTTGCTGCGGTATGCCAGCGAGTTTTACATCGACATCACCAAGTGCGTCTTCTGCGGTTATTGCGTCGAGGCCTGCCCGGTGAACGCCTTGGCCATGACCAAGATGTACGAGTACTCCACCCACGACAAGCGAACCCTCCTCTTCGACAAGAAGCGGCTCTACGAGATCGGCGAGCGCCACCTCGCAGACGCCAAAAAATATCTGTACGCGCACAACCAAGAGAAAAACGACGAGATGTTCCACGACTACCGCTACTTCTTCCCGCAATCGGTGGTCAAACCGACACAATCGTCGCCACCTAAGCACCTAACCTGAACGAACCGTCCATGATACCGGTTTTCTTTGCGTACTTTTCGGTGGTGAGTATTGTCGCGGGTGTGCTGACGGTGGCGCTTCGCCACCCCGTGCACTGCGGGATCGCCCTGTTGACCCTGCTGCTGCACGTGGCCGGCCTGTTCGTGCTGTTGAACGCCGAGTTCCTGTTCGCGGTCCAG
>JBFFYZ010000354.1:0-2958 GCA_041568895.1 Nitrospiraceae bacterium | reverse complement strand
TTGTCGCCCTCAATGACCTGACCGACGCCAAGACTCTGGCGTACCTGCTGAAGTACGACTCGGTGCACGGTACGCTCCCGGTCACCGTGGAAGCCAAGGACGATCAGATCGTGGTGGACGGCAAGGCCCTCACGATCCTGGCCAAGAAGGATCCCAAGGAACTGCCCTGGAAGGAGTTAGGCGTGGACCTGGTGATCGAGTCCACGGGACGATTTACCGACCGCGAGGGCGCCAGCCGGCACCTCTCGGCGGGAGCCAAGCGGGTGATCATCTCGGCACCGGGGAAAGACGTGGACTTCACCGTCGTCCTGGGCGTGAACCACGAAGCCTATGATCCGCGCGCCCACCAGATCATCTCCAACGCCTCCTGCACGACCAACTGCCTCGCCCCGGTGGCCAAGGTCCTTCTGGAAAACTTCGGGATCCGCCATGGGGTTATGACAACCATCCATTCCTACACGAACGATCAACAACTGCTGGACCTTCCCCACAAGGATCTTCGCCGGGCCCGGGCGGCCGCGATCTCCATGGTGCCGACGAGCACGGGGGCCGCCAAGGCCCTGCACCTCGTGTTGCCCCAACTGAAGGGGAAGATGGACGGGATGGCAATCCGGGTCCCCACCCCTAACGTGTCGCTGGTAGATTTATCGGTGGAGACGGAGCGGGACTGCGACGTTGCATCGGTCAACGCGGCCTACCGCCGCGCGGCGGAGGGGCCCCTGAAGGGCATCCTGAAGTACTCCGAGGCTCCGATCGTCTCGGTGGATCAAAACGGCGACCCCCATTCCGCCACGCTGGACGCTCCCCTGACCACCGTGATCGAGCGCCGCATGGTCAAAGTGATCGCGTGGTACGACAACGAGTGGGGGTATTCCTGCCGCGTGCGGGATCTGGTCAAGCTGATCGGAACACAGTCCTGACGGTTTCTCGCCTTCGACAGAACCAACTTGCGTCCGCTCCCAACTTTGCCTGCTTCACCGGAGAAGAGCCGGAGCCGAATCCGTGAGTGAGGACCGGACATGAAGGTCAACAAGGTTACGATCGAGGACGTCGATCTTCGGGGGAAGCGGGTCATCATCCGGGCGGACTTCAACGTTCCCCTGGACGACGCGCATCAAATCACGAACGACGGCCGCATCCGATCCACCCTTCCCACGATCAACCGCGCGGTGGACGAGGGCGCCAAGGTCATTCTGTGTTCCCATCTGGGCCGGCCCAAGGGCAAACCGGACCCGGCCTTCAGCCTCGCCCCGGTCGCCAAGCGCCTCCAGCGGCTGCTGGGCAAGGAGGTGACCTTCGCGCCCGATTGCATCGGTTCCGAGGTGGGAAAGCTGGTCGCCAATATGAAGCCCGGCGACGTGCTGCTCCTGGAAAATCTCCGCTTCCATCCCGAGGAAGAAAAAAACGACGAAACGTTCTCCAAAGCCCTGGCCGCCCTCGGGGACGTCTACATCAATGACGCTTTCGGCGCCGCTCACCGGGCACATGCCTCCATCGTCGGCATCACGAAGTTCATCAAGGTGGCGGCGGCGGGGTTCCTGCTCAAGAAGGAAATCGAATACCTGGAAGGCGCCGTGGCCGACCCGGTCCGGCCCTTTGTCGCTATTCTGGGTGGAGCGAAGGTATCCGGGAAAATCGAAGTCATCGAGAACCTGGGCAAGCGCGTGGACAAGGTCATCATCGGCGGCGGCATGGCCTTTACCTTCATCAAGGCCCTCGGGAACGAAATCGGCAACTCGCTGGTCGAGGACAACATGCTGGATTTCGCCAAGGGCATCTACGAGCACGCGGTAGCGCGGGGCGTCAAATTCTACCTGCCCGTGGACTGCGTGATTGCCGACAGCCGGGAGCCGGGAGCCCAGACCAAGATTGTTCCCGTCCAGGAAATTCCCAAGGGCTGGTACGGCATGGATATCGGACCGGCCTCCGTGAAACTCTTCAGCGAGGCGGTCGAAAACGCGAAAACCGTTTTGTGGAACGGGCCCATGGGCATTTTCGAAATCGACGCGTTTTCGCGCGGCACCTTCTCCCTGGCCCACGCCGTCGCCAACGCTTATGCGCTCACCATCGTGGGAGGCGGCGACACCGCGCTCGCCGTTCAGCGGGCCGGTGAGTCTGAAAGCATGACCTTCATCTCCACGGGGGGCGGCGCAGCCCTCGAACTTCTGGAAGGCAAATCCCTTCCCGGCCTGGCCGCGCTTCCCAATCGCGACTCGTAACGCGACCCCACCGCCCCGTGGCTCCACCGCACTCTTCCTGAGGACGCCGTGCGCCGACTCTTGATCGTAGGAAATTGGAAAATGCACAAGACCGCTTCCGAGGCCGCGGCCTTTATCGATCGGCTTATGGAGGTGAAGCCGGATCCAGATCCGGTGGAGGCGGTGCTGGCTCCCCCGTTCACCGCCCTGGCCGCCGTGGCCCACCGCCTGCCCCAGCGCTCCCCGTTTCAGCTGGCCGGGCAAAACCTCCACTGGGAAGACCAGGGCGCCTTTACCGGGGAGGTTTCCGCGCCCATGCTCAGGAATCTGGGCTGTGCGTATGTCATCCTCGGCCATTCGGAACGTCGACAGCACTTCGGGGACACCGATCAGGGGGTCAACAAAAAAATCCGGGCCGCACTCCGGCACGGCCTCCGCCCCATCCTGTGTGTCGGAGAGTCGTTGACCGCTCGCGAGCACGGGCAGACCGACGAGGTGGTCACCACCCAGGTTCGCTTGGGCTTGGACGGACTCTCCAAAACCGACCTGGCCCAGATCACCGTCGCCTACGAGCCGATCTGGGCGATCGGGACCGGGCGGGCCGCGTCGGTGACCCAGGCGGAGGAGGTCCACGCCTCGCTTCGCGCCACGCTCGTTCGCCTCTGGGGAGCCGACATCGGGGAGCAGGTTCGCATCCTCTATGGGGGCAGCGTGTCGCCGGACAACGCCGCCGGATTTCTGGCCTCACGATCCATCGACG
>JBFFYZ010000353.1:0-2960 GCA_041568895.1 Nitrospiraceae bacterium | reverse complement strand
GAATCAGCTCCCGGAGCGCCGGTTCAAGCGGCTCTTTCAAGATTTCGGTCAGGATCTCCGCCCGCTTGTCCCGAATGTCCTGCAATTTCTGGCGACGGGCGTTCAAGTGCGAAAAGACCTTGGTCGCGAGCGGGTATTCCGCAAACTGCATGAGCTTGGACGCCATGGTCCGCAGGAGGATGGCGCCCAGCCGGAAATTTTGCAGGTCCTTTTCTTCGGCATTCACCTGAATCAGGGGGTCCAGGACCAACTCGATGTAATGGTGTTGAAACCCCATCGACAACCCTTCCAGAGCATCTCGGCAGTTCTCGAGGATTTTGTGACGGATCCGAGTCTCTCGTTCCTGGATCCGGTCGAACAGGAGCCCGACCATCTGCCGGACTTGCTGCTTCTTGCCTTGGACCAGCAGCTCGTTCACCCGAGCCGGAAACTTCTGGAGGAGCGATTCGAAGGTATCTCCTACCGGCTCTTCGGGTTGCGGTTCCGGTTCCGGTTCCGGCTCCGGCTCCTTCGGCTCTTCTTCCACCTCCTCCTTGACGGCCTCCTGGAGTTTCAGGGCCTGGGGCGCCACGGACTCCTTGGATTCCTCGTCCTCGCGCAATTCGTAGAGATGCCGGTCAAAGAGGATGCCGGAGACGCCCTGCTCCTTGGCGAAGCGGGCCCAAAACTGCCGCGTGATTCCTTCCGAGGGTGTCTCTTTGAGGGCCTGGATGAAGGCCTGCAGTTCCTGCGCGGAGGTATGCTCCAAAAAGGTCAGGCTGCTGATGCCGATGGATTTGAGAAAGTCCAGGAATCCTTCCGCCAAGGTTTTGAACGTGGAGGTGTCGATCACTTCGCCGTTGACCAGGAAGGACCGGCCCACCCTGGTCAGCGTCCACACAGGCAGTCTGGTGAGCCCCCGTTGGACGGCCTCCGTAACCTGCTCCATCCCGCGGACCACCGTCTGGCTGGTAGCCGGATACAGCTTGATGTTCCTGGAGGCGCTGAGCAGGGACCGGAGGATTTCATGGAGCAGGGGCATATCCTGGGGGCTGAGCTTGTGCTCCCCGGAAAGGATTTGAGAGGGGGCCGCCTCCGTGTCCAGGTCTTTTTTCTCGGTATAGTGCACCTGCTTCAGGATGATGTGGGTGAGGCCCTTGGCCTTGGCAAACTGCCGCCAATAACCCCGTTCGATCTCTTTCCGGCCGGTTCGCCCCAGCGCGTCAATGACCTTTTTCAGCTCCTCGTCTGTCAGTCCCTTGGAGAACCCGACCCCCTCCAGTTCGAGGAGACTGAACGCATCAACGAAGGACGCCGAAATCCCTTTCATCTCGGTGAGATCCACCTTTTGACCGTTCACCAACACTACCCCTTTGACTTGAGAAAAGCCGAGGGCTTTGTTTTGGGCCAGGATCTGGTTGATGGCGTCCTTGACCTGGGTCACCGAGGTGGCCAGGGCCTTGCTCTCCGGGGGATAGAGCTTGATGTTGCGGACCGCGGTGAGGAATCCCCGGATCACATGGGGCACCAGCGGGAGAGTGGCGGGGTCCAGCGGGGTGTCCGGCAGGTCCACCTCTTCCGGAAGATCGCCCGTGTAGTGGATCGCTTCCTGAGCATTGAAGATCTTCTGGTTGTGGGCCGCCTGCAGTTGGGAGTATTTTTTGGCCTTGTCGGAATCGGTGGAGCGTTTGAAGTGATAGGCCAGTGACGCCGCGGACGGCAACAGCCGCTGTTCATAGAGGGTTTCCTGGTAGGTGCCGATCTTCTGGTGCAGCTCCTGCCGCCGGCTCTCGTCGAGCCCGCCGTACGTGATCTCCTGCACTCGCCTTCCGAGGAACCGGATCGTCTCATCGTTGACGTCGAAGTCCGCCGTCAACAGGCCCTTTCCCACCGCCACGTCGATGAATTCACGGATCTTCGATTCCACCTTGTCGGAGCTTCCTGCCAGGTAACTCAGCGAGACGCCCTCACCGAAGGTCGAGGCTTGCGCCAGCAACTGGCGGCTCTCCTCATCCAGCGTGGCGATCTTCTGTGCCACGATGTCTTCCAGAGAGCGGGGCAAATACTCCTCCTCGATCTCCTCCAGCACCCACTGCTGGCCACGGAGTACGATCTTCTGGTCCACCACGAGCTTGTTCAGCACCTCGGCCAGGAACAGCGGATTGCCCTGACTGACCTGAGCCAGATCCTTGAGGAACTTCTCCGGGAGGTTGACCTGCGGGAAGATCCCCCGCAGATGGTTCGCGATGTCGGCGGCGGTCAAGGGGGTGAGACAGACGAGGTCGATCCCCAACACCTCGTGGTAGGACGCATAGAACTTTTCCAGGGGCCCGGACTCTTCGGAATCCATGCCACTCACCTGCCCGGTATCAGTGGCGGTGGCGCAGACGAATACCGGAAGATCCCGACGGATCATCAGCAGCCGCAGAAGCAGCAAGGTGGCCTCGTCGGAAAACTCCAGATCGTCGACCAGGATCACCAGCGGCCGTTCGCCCACGAGCTTGGGCATGAATCTGAGGAGGGTCGCAAACAGGGCCTCCCGTTGCGTCCGATCATCGTCCTCCCGCTGCCGGCCCTCCTCCACCCCTTCGATTTGCTCTTCGAGGGCCAATCCCGGCATCACCTTTGCCAGGCTTCGGATTTCCTCAGGGGAGAGGGTCGCCAGGATTTCCGCCCCCTTGTCCTCCTTCTTGTTGAGGATCCCGATCAGAATCTGGGTCGTCAGATAGTAGGGGCGAAACATCTCCTGGCGGACGCCGTTCACATGGACCACGCACATCTCGTTCTGTCCGATGTTGCGGCGGACGGTATCGAGAAAGGTGGTCTTGCCCAGACCGGGTGTCCCCCGAACCAGCAGGAATTGGCTGTGCCCTTGGCCGAACTTTTTTAGCGCCTCGGCCACCTGCAGCAACTGCACGCCGCGGCCGGCGATCGTGGCGCCCTCCAACTTTTGGAGCGCAGCCTTTGCGAAGATTTTTTGG
>JBFFYZ010000352.1:0-2962 GCA_041568895.1 Nitrospiraceae bacterium | reverse complement strand
GATCCGGTTCGAGGAGACGCTCCAGGATCCCGAGGTCTGGCGGCTGGCGGCACAATCCGGTTGTTGCACCCTGTATTACGGGATGGAGTCCGCCAACGAGCGGGTGCTGGGGCTCATGGACAAGCACGTCAAGAAGTCCGTCATTGAGCACAATTTACGGGAGGCGGCCAAGGCGGGGAACTGGAACCATTTGATGGCCTTCTACGGGTTTCCGGGAGAAACCCGGGCGGAGGCGGAAGAGACCCGGCAGTTTATCCTGGACAACCGGGATCCTATCCATTCCGTCGAGCTCTTTTATTTCGTGGCCTATCGTCATACTCCGATGGTGCGCAATCCCGAGAAGTTCGGCATCACCATCCACAAGCAGGAAGAGTATGACATGCCCCTCGATTACTACTATACCCTCAATGAGCCCGTCGGGATCACCTGCCTGGACGCCATGCAACTGTGCGAGGAGTTTTATCACAACGACTTCCAGCCCTGGGCCGTGCGGGTCAATGCCCGGGAGCACGTGTTTTTGTACATTTCCAAGTTTGGGACCAACCGGTTGCCGCAGATCTATGCGGTCCGCGAGGGCCAGGAGGGCAAGCGCGCCGACCAGGTCTCGGGCCTGGTGACGTGGCCGGTGGCCAGGGGTGAGGAAGGGGAGCAAACCATGACCCGCGTGGTGAGCCACGCGGTGTCGTAGAAAGCCGCGCGCGGATGGCTTACGGCTTGGTCTTTCTGGCGAGCCAGGCCGCCAACAGATCGTACGCCGCGTTAATCTCCTTTGTCATGGCCTCGCCCTTTTTGTACATCTGCATATATTTGCGGGGGTTGTTCGTCAGGTTCGCATAGCGGTGGGGGTGCCAGGTTCCCAGTAATTCCTGCCGCTTTTGCTCCAGGCGCTCCCGCGTCACGGGGGCCGTCAGACCGAGCACCTGGAAGGCTTGCGCGATGTCCGGCGCCAAGGTCGGGTCAATTTGCGGGTCAATCTGATCGTCGGTCGGTTCCGCCACGGCCCTTCCCCTGCCTCCCTCGCCAGTGTGGCAAACGGAAATGTCGGCTGTCAATGCGGCCGACCGGCGTAAAAATTTTTCGACACAGGTTGCATGGCCACCGCACTTCCCATCCTCCAGCCGGTCAAGATCTTCAAGGGGAAGGAGTACCGCGAGGTGCTCCTGCGCGAGCTGGACGCGGGAAAAATTCCCATCAGCTTGGGCAAGGGTTGTCCGGTGCAGTGCGAGTTTTGCTACGAGCTGGACCATTCCTATCGGGAAACGCTGGAGCCTCCCAAGACCACCCAGGATGACTGGCAGTTCATTCTTGACTACATCAACAACAAGCCCACCGATCCCATGCAGTTTTGGACCCTCGGCGGAAACGAGTACATGGAATGGACGGATTTGTTCCTCCACCCCAAAGCCATGGAGTGGGTGGAGGATTTTTTGAAGTACACCGACAAGAACCTCCAGTTTTTCACGGTCGGCTTCGTCCACGTGCCCAAGATCCACCAATTGGCCGCCCAGTATCCCGGGCGAATCAATTTCGAATTGTCCGTCATTACGCTGGGCGACAACCGGCAGAAGCTCATGCCCCACGCCCCCTCCGTGAAGCACCTGATGAAAGTGCTGGACGGGCCGGCCGTGTCCTCAGCCAACTTCTATGCCTTCGGGTCCCGAACCATGTCGGAGGATGCCGAGGCGATCTCCAAGGTCAATCAGCGATGTGTCCTCTGGATGGGGTGCCTCACCCCGGTCCGCGGAATCAAGGAGGAGACCGCCGCGCTCATGCGGCAAGGCCGGCGCTTCTTGGCGGAAGAGGCCCAACGGATTTACGATGCGGGGCTCCCCAATACGACCACCATTCATACCGAGGCCTACATCACGGCCTTCTTGAATCGAAGGCGGATCGTCAGCGTGTTCGATTCCCTGGAGCTCGAGAAAAAAGACACCGTGGTGATGGCCGGTAGCGTGCACAAAATCTTGACGATGTTCCGGAAAAACCGGGCCCGGTTCCTGTATGTGCCCAATGCCACGCTCGGCGGCGACTCGGACTGCACCGTGCTCCTCACGTTCGACGACATCGCCCGGCGGCTGACCGGGGAAAAGGTCGTCCATATCCCGAAATGCGTCATGCAATCCGGGCGGGGATCTTATACCGACATTGCCGGCGTGACCCTGGAACAGTTCACGAACAAAACCAAGGTGCGAGGCAAAATCCTGCACAAAATCGATACCCAGTTCGCCAACCGCCAATTGTACCGGCATGGGTACCTGAAGAATTACGTGGAAGATTACGTGCGAAATCCCGTGACCCAATCCTACGAAGCGTTGCCGCTTCCCGCCTGACGGCGCGCCTCGGCTAGTTCCAGACGCCCCCGCCAGCGCGTTGACAATCGCCGGCCCGTGACCTAGAGTACTTTTCACCCATGATGCCTGTTGCATGAGTTTGGAACGCCGTACGCTCAAGTTTTACCAGGCCGACGTCTTTACGGATTTGCCCTTCAGCGGGAATCCCGTTGCCGTGGTGCCCGATGCGACCGGGTTGACCGATCTGGAACTCCAGCAGGTGGCCCGGGAAATGAACCTGTCGGAGACCGTGTTCGTCTTCGCCCCCCAGGATCCAGCCGCCACGGCCAAAATTCGGATTTTCACCCCCACCCAGGAGATTCCCTTTGCCGGCCATCCGGTGATCGGCGCGTTTTTTGTGCTGGGCAAATTGGGCCTCCTGCCGTTGAAGGAGCCGATGACCCGGGCCATGTACGAATGCAATATCGGGCTGTTTCCGGTCGAAATTCATACCCGGAAGGAGGACATTCTTCAGGTCGTCATGTCGCAACCCAAGCCCCAGTTTTTGGGGACCGTGGAGCCGGTCAAGGATCTGTTTGAAGTGGCCAACGCCCTCGGCTTGTCGAAAGGCTCCATCACGGAAACCAAATTTCCCGTAGGTCTGGTCTCCACTGGCCTGCCGGTGATGATCG
>JBFFYZ010000351.1:0-2965 GCA_041568895.1 Nitrospiraceae bacterium | reverse complement strand
TCCTGCCGAGCCCGCGTCCCCTCGGCCGTCCGTCGGAAAACCCGAGGACAAGTCCGTCAAGGTCAAGGGTGGACGGGATCTGCTCATGCAGCTTTCCCGGTGCTGCAACCCCGTCCCGGGCGATCGGATCATCGGCTATATCACCCGTGGTCGAGGACTGACCATCCACTCGGTGGAGTGTCCCAATCTCGAGGCCCTCGATTACGACAAGGAGCGCCTGGTCGAAGTGGGCTGGGATACGACAGCCGCCAGCACGCACGCCGTGAAAGTGTCGGTCCTCACGGTTGATAAAACCGGCATCCTGGCCAACGTGTCTTCCTCCATCTCAGGCTGTGAGGCGAATATTACCAAGGCAGAAATCACGACCAGGGAGGACCGGAAAGCCCTGCTCGATTTTGTCATCCAGGTGACGGATACGGCTCATCTCGCCAGGGTATTGAAAGCGCTTGAGCGGGTCGAGGGGGTGATTACGGCGAGGCGAGTTCGCTCCTGGCAAGATCGGTAGGCACCCGTTCCTGGAGATCTGCCAGGGGGGCATTCTTGCGGACAGGCCTGGTCAGGGGTGAATCTGGGGACGCATCCCCATCGCCGAAGGTGGGACGTCAAACTTCAACCTCACTCCACGCGTGAGGTGTAACCGCTTTGCGGTTCCGGCTCCGACTTCCAAGACATAGAGGGCGTTCTTATTGGGCTGGTATTGAGGGCAGCCCTCGTCCTGTCGATTGCACCCCGGCACCTCCTGCTCCACGTGGACGATCATTTTGTCGGCATCCATCCAAATGATGTCCAGGGGAATCTTGGTGTTTTTCATCCAGATGGTCCATTGTTGAGGCTCGGGAAAGGTAAAGAGCATACCCCGGTCTGATGGAAGAGCCGTTCGAAACATCAGGCCTCGGACCCGCTTTTCCGTGGTGTCGGCCAACTCGGCGAAGATTTGGCCCCCTTGAGGGGTGGTGACGGTAATCAGGATCTCCTGGGTGGAGGAAGCCGGGTCTTCAGCATGGACCCACAGAGACCAGCTTCCGGGCAGGCCCAGAAGGCACCACAGGAGGATCCCAAAATGGAACACCACAGGACCCTGGTGCCGGATCCTATGGGAATAACGAAGTGCCACGCGGCGATCCTATCGGCCTTCCTGAGACCTGTCAAGAACCCTGGACGCCTGCGGAATCATGCCCTACGTGTTTCTTTCGGTCCGGCCGCTGACCGATCGGGATCGCGGGGTAAACAGTCCGGTGGGCCGTTTGACAAGGTCCAACGGGCCGGGCTAGGGTAGCACTAAGGTTGGAGAAAGCCATGAAGCCCGTGTGGACAGGACAGTATGAGGCGGCCGTTTCTCCCACCCTGACCTATCCCGATCTCACCCTCGCGAACTTCCTGACCAACTCGGCCACGCGGTATCCTGATCGGCCGGCTCTCCGGTTTTACGGCCGGACCATTCGATATCGGGAGCTGGACCAGCTCGCTACTCAGTTCGCCCAAGGGTTGATCGCGTCTGGCGTCCGCCAAGGGGGGGTGGTAGGGCTGATGCTTCCCAACCTTCCCCAAGCGGTCGTCGGGTACTTTGGCAGTCTTCGCGCCGGCGCGATCGTCACGCCGATCAATCCCCTCTACGTGGAAAGCGAGATCGAACGACAGATAGTGGATTCAGGCTGTGAAACTCTGCTCGCGCTGGATCAGTTTTATCCGAGGATCCAGCCTCTCCTTGGGCGTACCTGCCTCAAGCACCTCATCCTCACCGGGGTGAGTGACTACCTTCCCTTCCTGAAGCGGCTGCTGTATCCCTTCAAGGCAGGCGCGCGCCATCACCAGGAGGCCATCCAGTACGGACCGAGGGTTCACCGGTTCAGCCAGTTTCTTCGAGGCCCGGGGGAACCTCCGGCGGTCTCCGTCTCCCAAGACGACCTGGCGTTGCTTCAGTATACCGGAGGCACCACCGGCATTCCCAAGGGAGTGGAGCTGACCCATCGAAATTTGGTCTGCAATACCTGGCAATGCCGACAATGGATGCCCTCTCTGAGGGAAGGGGCAGAGGTCTTTCTGGCGGTGCTCCCTTTTTTCCATGTGTATGGGCTCAGCGCCTGCCAAAACTTGGCGGTCTGCGTGGCGGGCACCCTGGTTCTCCTGCCTCGGTTTCAGGTCTCCGAGGTGCTCGGTGCCATCACCCGGGAGCGGGTGACCGTATTTCCGGGAATTCCCGCCATGTATTCCGCGATCAATAACAACCAGGATTTGAAACGGCACGATTTGCGGTGTATCCGGCTGTGTATCAGCGGGGCCGGTCCCCTTCATCCATCCATTCAGAGCCAATTCGAATCGCTGACGGGCGCGCGGCTGGTGGAGGGATACGGCTTAACGGAAGCCGGACCGGTCACCCACCTCAATCCCTTGGGTGCGGGGCCTGAAGGGCGGCCGCAACGGAGTATCGGGGTGCCCTTGCCGGACACTGAGGCCAAAATCGTGGACATGGAAACGGGGGATCGGGAATTGCCGATGGGGGAGATCGGGGAATTGGTGGTCCGGGGCCCGCAGGTCATGCGCGGCTATTGGAAGCGAGAAGAGGAAAGCCGTGCAGTCCTTCGGGATCGGTGGTTATTTACGGGCGATTTGGCCTACATGGATCCCTCGGGGTTCTTCTACATTTCGGGACGGAAAAAGGAAATGATCAAATCGGGGGGGGAAAATGTTTATCCACGTGAGGTGGAAGAAGTCATCGTGCGCCACCCCAAGGTCAGGGAGGCGGTCGTCGTGGGGCTTCCCCAGGATTTGCGTGGGGAGCTGATCAAGGCCTTCGTCGTCCTGAAAGAGGGGGAACCAGCAACTTCGGCGGAGATCCTGGAGCACTGTCGCAAAGACCTGGCCAAATTCAAGGTCCCAAGGCGGGTTGAGTTCCGCGCGGATCTACCTAAGACCCTCGTGGGCAAGGTGCTTCGGCGAGTCCTCTTGGAGGAGGAGCTCAAGAAGG
>JBFFYZ010000350.1:0-2971 GCA_041568895.1 Nitrospiraceae bacterium | reverse complement strand
TTTTCCCGGTGGACACCAACACCTCTTGTGAGAAACAAATGAGTGGGAACCATCATGCCTCCCTTAACAGACCGTGATACGGAAACCCGTTGCTCCCGGAGATGCAACGGTTCCCCGGTGCCGCGTGACAAGGAGGGCGGACCTTCCCCTCGAGGCCACAACTTCCCCGTCCCTCGTCACTCGTGTCTCGTCACCCTTACCCCGAAGAGTACAGGGACGCATTTGTACCAAGTTGGGCCGGATTCCGCAATATGGCGCAGAATATTTTTCGGCTCCCTCCTTTGGCCATTTCCCGGCCCACACTAACGGTTTGCGGGCAACCGAGTGGGAGGAACGATGAGTGGAGACGAAGGGTGGCACCGCGGCGTATGGATTAGGGGTCCGGAGAATCCTTGAGGTTTAACACGAGCAGCTTGAGTTCAGTCATGTCTTCGATGGCATAGCGGACCCCTTCCCGGCCTAATCCGGAATTTTTCACGCCGCCATACGGCATGTGGTCCGCCCGAAAGGTCGGAATCTCATTGATCAACACCGTACCGACCTCCAACTCCTGATAGGCGCGGAAAACACGTTGGACGTCACGGGTGAACACCCCGGCCTGAAGACCGAACTCGGAATCGTTCAGGCTGTCCAGCGCCTCTTGAAACCGCGCATAGCGGGTCAGGGTGACGACGGGACCGAAGACTTCGCAGCAGGAGACCTTCATACTCGGAGTGACGTCGGACAGGACCGTCGCTTCGACGACGGGACCGATTCGTTTGCCTCCGGTAAGGACCCGCGCGCCCTGGGCCACGGCTTCTTGAACCCAGGCCTCAACCCGGCGAGCGGCCTCCTCATTGATCAATGGGCCGACGACCGTATTGTCGTCCTGGGGATCTCCCGCCCGAAGTGCAGCCACCCGATTGAGCAATTGTTCCACAAACCGGTCATAGACCTGCTCGTGGACCAGAATCCGTTGAACCGAAATACAGGTCTGCCCTGCGTAAGAAAACCCGCCCACCGCACACCGGTCGGCCGCATAGGAAAGATCGGCGTCCGGCTCGACAATTACCCCCGCATTGCCGCCCAATTCCAACACTGCACGTTTGTGCCCGCATTTGGTCTTCAACATCCAGCCGACCGCCGCGCTACCGGTAAAACTCAGCAGCTTGAAGCGCGGATCCGCGACCATGGATTCGGCGACCTGGTTGTCGCAGGGCAGCACGCTGAAGACTCCGGCCGGAAGCCCCGCCTTTAGAATGACGTCCCCCAGCAACAACGCGGTGAGGGGAGTCTGAGGAGCCGGTTTGAGCACGATGGGGTTGCCAGCGGCCAGCGCGGGAGCGACCTTGTGGGCGACCAGGTTGAGGGGGAAATTGAAGGGAGTGATCCCTAAGACCGGCCCGATGGGAACTCGACGGGTGATCCCCAGGTACCCGTCGGATCCGGGGGTCACATCCAGCGGGATGACCTCGCCGGGAATGCGCTTGGCCTCCTCGGCCGCGATCCTAAACGTTTGAACGGCCCGACCCACCTCGCGACGCGCGTCGGTGATGGGTTTGCCGGCCTCGGCCACGATGGTCCGGACGAATTCTTCCCGACGAGCGGAGAGGGAATCGGCAATTCGGCCGAGGGCAGAGATTCGTGCGTGGGAGGGCAACCGTCGCAGTTCGGAAAAGGCCGCCACCGCTAGCTGAATGGCCTGTTCCGCTTCATCCTTCCCCGCCTGCGAAACTTCCCCGATCTTCTTTCCAGTAAAAGGGTTCAGAATCGAAAGGGAACGGGTCCCGGAGACCCAACGTTCACCAATCAAGAAGGGACGCGGGGTTGCGGCAGTGTCCACCGAACCTTCTCCTTCCCACCGCTGCACGAGTCTCGCTGCCTTCAGGTTCTATCCCAAGGATAGAGAGCTATTGGAGCGGCTGTTCCATGTCCGCCAGGGCTTGTTGAGCCTTGGCGATCAGTTCCTCCGATCCCCAATCCCTGATGGCGTCCAGGGTGAACGCCTCAAATGTGGAAACCCCGTGGCAGCTCGGGCACCCAAGGATAGGCACTTTTCGCCGGAAGACCTCGCTGAGGCAGGACATGCATACCAGAAGGTCCGGCTCCCCTTCTCCACATTCTACTGACCAAAACACTTGTTCGTCCGACATAATGCCCTTCTGAATGCCTCCGAATAATCGGTGCTCCCTTAACCAGGACGCCATTAGAATAGGCGCTCCCTTTGTGGAATTCAACCCTTCCCCTTTTGAGCTGCCTCCCCAAGAAACCGGTCAATCTGCTCCTCAAACACCTCAAAGGGGAACGCCCCGGGAATTTGAATGATCGGGCCGGGCTCGCTCGTTCCCTCCAAATCCTGCGTCCGAATGAGAATGAACCCCGGCGTTCCTCGGAAGCCCAACTTCGTTCCGAGATCCCGGTCGCGGAATATGGATTCCCGATGGCGCCGTTCCTCCAGGCACTGAGAAAATGCAGACCGATCAAGCCCGATGACCTGGGCATAACGGTGAAGGTCCTGAAATTGCAGGGACCGGCCACTGCCGAACAGACGGTCGTGCATCTGCCAATACTGTTTCTGATCGCCCGCACACCGGGCCGCCACCGCGGCATCCAGACCCAATCCTTCTGAGGCGCGGGGGAAGTCCCGGTACATAAACCTCAGCTTCCCCGTTTCGACGTATTTGAGGTGGATCAGGGGCCAGGTTTCCTGGAAAAATTTCAAGCAGTAGCCGCAGGTAAAATCAGAAAATTCGATGAGCGTGAGTGGCGCCATCGGATTTCCACGGACTCGTCCATCCTGGAAGATTTTTTCCTTAAGATTAGCGCCTCCGCTGGCGACCGCCCCACCCAAAAGAAGCAGGGCCGCCACGCCCCCCAGGACCCAGGCCACGAGGAGACCTGGTGTCCACCTAGATACGCCAAGTCGTCGACTTCTCTCCATTCCGACTCCTCTCAATCCGGAACACAGCTTGCTGTCATCTGGAAGGCCGCC
>JBFFYZ010000349.1:0-2976 GCA_041568895.1 Nitrospiraceae bacterium | reverse complement strand
TGGCCAATAACTCCTCGGGGCCCCACACCCTGCGGTACGGCTCGGTGAAGGACAATGTGCGCTCCCTTCGGGTGCATCTCCCGACAAGCGGGTGGCTCCAAGCCCGCTCGTACGGCCTGCATTCCCCCGAGTTGCGCGCCATCCTCACGACGCATCCCGCGCTAGAGAGCATCCTGACCTTGGTGACGGATCACCGTGACCTGATTCAGGGCAAGCGGCCCGTCGTCAGCAAAAATAGTTGCGGCTACAACCTCTTCGGATTGGTGGACGGATTGGCGCGAAACCAATTCGACATCCCCAAGCTCTTTGTCGGCAGTGAGGGGACGCTGGGGGTCATCAGCGAAGCCACCGTGCGCCTCGTCGACCGGCCTCGCGCCAGCGCGACGGCCCTCATTCACTTTCAACGCCTGGAAGACGTGGGTGAAGCCGTCCAACATCTGCTGGAATTGGCTCCCAGTGCCCTGGAAGTGATGGACGCCAATACCTTGAACCTGATCGGACGGTCACAACACGGCATCCCCGTTGACGCGGCCGCCACGTTGCTCGTGGAACTCGATGATGACGGCGATCCTGCCGGAAGTCGCGCGCGGATTACAGGCCGCGCCGCACAGGCGGCTGCCCTGAGCCGTCGGTACCGGCTGGCCTCGGAACCGGTGGTTGCGTTCGATCGGGAGCAGCGGGAGGCGCTCTGGAAGGCCCGAAAGGCGCTGTATCCCACCCTCTACCGGTATGACAAAAAGAAGAAGCCCATCAACTACGTGGATGACGTCGTGGTCGCGGCGGAGCGGATTGGAGACCTGGTCCGATATTTGGAAGATTTTTTCCGGGGCCAGGAGGTGGCGGTGGCGATCTTTGGCCACATCGGCAACGGCAACGCTCACATCGTTCCGCTGCTGGATGTCAACGATCGCCAGGATTTCGGAAAAATGGTAGATGGCTATCGAACGATTCACGAGACCGTGCTGGATCGATTCGGGGGGTCCATCTGCGGCGAGCACGGCGATGGTCGGGTTCGGGCGGAGTTGGTCCGGCGGATGTTCGGGGAAGACCTCTACCGGTTATTCGTGCAGGTGAAGCATCATCTCGATCCTGCCGGGGTCCACAATCCCGGCGTCAAAATCAGCGAGGCTCCCTTTACCGAGCACATCGATTACACCCGCTTGGGAAAACCCTGTGCCACCTGCGGAAAATGCAATGCGGTCTGTCCCGTCTACGACGTCTTCCACTCCGAGGACATGAGCTCCCGCGGCTGGTTTGAAATCGTGACCGCCGCCGATTACAGCTATCTCAACTCCAAGCGGGTCGTGGAGGCTTGCTTGAATTGCAAATCGTGTCGGACCGTCTGCCCCGCCGACGTGGATGTGTCGGATCTCATCCTGAAACGGCGGGCGGAGCATCCAAACCGCGCCGCGGGGTGGATCTTTGCCCTTCACGCGCGCCCCTGGTTGTTCGAGCCTCTTCTGAAGATGGCGGCCCGAACCCAATGGGTGTGGGACCGGCCTGCCCTTCGCGCGGGTCTGGACTGGCTCACGCGGCCGGTGATGCGGCTGGTGGCCAAAACGGCCCGCATTCCGCGCGACATGGTTTTGCCCCGTCTGGCCTCCCGCCTCTTGCGCGAGCGCTATGCCGAACTGGCGGAGCCGCGTGGAAAAGCGTCCCGGACCGTGGCCTACTTCCACGGTTGTGCGGCAAATTATATTGACGACGGCGTCGGGGAGGCGGTGATCGCGGTCCTCCGGCGGCTTGGCGCCGAACCGGCCCTCCCCGCCCAGCGATGCTCCGGCACCCCGATCCAAACCTATGGCCATCTGGAGCTGACCAAGGAAGGGGCCCGGTTCAATCTTGCCTCGCTCGCCCCCTATGAAACCGTGGTGACCGGCTGCGCCTCTTGTACGCTGATGTTGAAGGATTATGCGCAGCTCTTTTCCGGTGAATCGGAGCAGGCGGAAGCGGAACGGCTGGCGCGCCGGGTCAAGCACATTACCGAATTCGCCCTTGAGCGGAATCCGGAGGGTCCCCTTCAACCCCCGCCCAGTCAGGCCACACGCACGGTCACGTACCATTCCTCTTGCCATCTCCGGGCCGCGGGCGTGACCAAGGAGCCCAGGCAGATCCTGGCCAAGCTGCCCGGCGTCGCCTTTGTTGAAATGCCGGATGCCGACCGTTGCGCGGGAGGGGCGGGGACCTATATCCTCAAGGACTATGAGACGGCCACAAGCATTTTCCAACGGAAGCGGCACGCCATCGAGCAAACCGGGGCCGACATTGTCGCCACGAGCTGCCCGGCGTGCATGATCCAGCTCAACAACGGATTGCGGGGCACGGTGCGGGTGGCGCACGTGGCCCAACTGCTCAATGAAAGCTACCTGGATGCCCCCGCCTCCGACCGGGGAGGGCGGACGCCCCGGTCATGAAGCTTCGGCGCGCGGACTGGGTGTTTGTACTGGTGGCCGGCCTGGTGGTGGTGTCGGTCTCCCTGTTGCCTTCACCCCGGGATCGGAATCCGCCCGTCCCCGCTACCCCGGCGCATCGGGGCGTGACCGCCGAAACCCGGTGTGTGACCTGCCATGCTCCGGAGGGCACGCGGCCCCTGGTCGAACGGCATCCGAAGCGGAAAGATTGTTTTCGGTGCCATCGACTCCAGCCCGCCGGGTGAGCGGCCGGCCGGGGCCGTGTGGGCCTGAGGGCCTGAGGGCCAGGGGATCATCCGGAGTCGTCGGCAAAACGTGCGGGAACGTGGGAACGGGAAAGGAGTCACGGAACCATGGTGACCATTTTGATCTTTGGTCAGACGCTGCGGGACAGCCTCAAGGAGTCCGAGATTCAGGTTGAAGTGGCCACGCCCATGTCCTTCAAGGCTCTCCTCGAGGCCCATCCAGACCAGTTGGCCGGGCTCCGCCCATTTTTTGATAAGGGGGAGATCCTGATCACCATCAACCGCAAGGTGGCCAGTTTGGATTCGTCAGTCCGCGACGG
>JBFFYZ010000348.1:0-2978 GCA_041568895.1 Nitrospiraceae bacterium | reverse complement strand
GCAGCTCGGTCAGCCGCATGCAGTCCGGGACCGCAAGGCCGCCCTGCGCGTCTTCAACTATTACACGTTTGAGGATTGGGACAAATATTTCAAAAAACTGATTTCGCCCCAGAACGGTGAAGATGTCTATCGCTACACCCGCGATGGCGTCCAGGTCCAGTATTCCTTCGGATTCGTGCCGGACCTGCGCGATACCTCGGATTTTCCGACCCTCTACGTGAACCTGGTGGACATTGAGTTTTCCCCGCCCGTCGCCATTTCGCGGATTCCGTCGCTGGTCCAGGAATTTCAGCCCACGAGCGATCCCAAAGCCCCGGCCTTTCGGTCCAACCTGTGGGTGCTGATGTTCAAAGGCCCCGCGTCACCGGAGGCCCACGTCATCGTCCGGGAGCGTGGGAAGGACCGGCTCGATTGGACCCTCTCCTTCCAGATGTTTTCCCTGCAGGGATTGCCGGAATTTCTGACCGTCGAGGCCCCGATAGACCGGATGGAAATCAGCGCGCAGAGTTTGCAGATGGTGAAGCAGCGTCAACGGCTCACCCACGAGCCGATCATGAACCCCTATTCCAAAGAATTCGCCCTGCGGCCCCCGCCTCCGCCTCCGCCCACGAAAAAAATCCCCCGGCCCAAGTACGCCGACTGACGACGCCCCGCCGCCGGCACCGGGCGTTCAGGAATCTTCATACTGGATGTCCTTGGAATCGGCCAGCGAGAGGTAGGGCTCTCCCCACTGGTTGCGGCTGTCGAGGCTCCAGTCTTCCTCGAGCGAGACGGGCTTCAACCGAATGCCCCAGATCCCGCCGAAGACCAGATAGGTCATCCCGGCCCCGGAATCCTCGACGGGCTGCCCGTACGCCGGACAGTGGGGCTGGTCCGGGTCGTCACTCCACCCGGTGACCCAGCACCATTCCCCCTCCGCCCGCCGTTCATTGCTTTTGATCTTCACCACACGTTTGGCCGGTCCGATTTCCTTGAACCGGGCAAACAGGGAGGTCTCACAGTTGGGGTTGCTGTCAACTTCCACAAACATAGGCCCCGCGCCCCTTGACTCCCTCAAAAACGGGTTGTTAGACTACAAAATATTTTCATGGCCACCTCAGTACCGTCCCATAATCCGTCCCAGCCACCGATGTCCGCCGACGTCTCTGGACTGGCGGCCCCGTCTGGAGACCCGATGGCGGAGACCCCGTCCGAACCGACACCATTTTTGTGTCGGAAACCGGTCCGGGTGACCCTTTACGCCATTCTCTTCCTGATTTTTCTGGGCATGCTGGCCTGGCGGTTTGTACCCGGATTTCTAGACCCCACGTTCGAGAAACACATCCAGAATAAGAACGTCATGGTCGGGATGACACGGGAGCAGGTGATGAAGGCCTGGGGCTCGCCCTATCAGATGAACATCACCCACACCAAGGACGGCCTCCGACGCGAGGAATGGGTGTATGAAGACTGGGTGGATCCCTCAACCGTCAAGCACCGGTACCTCTATTTCGAAGAAAACACGCTGGTCGGTGGATGGTATTACCGATAGCCCTTACCCCGCCTTGCCGCCCCGCTCTTCATCCTTGCCGCCCGACTCTTCATCCTTGAACTCACCCAGCAAGGTTTCCGCCCGGACCAGGTCGGTTTCGTCCACCATGATCACGCGTTTGTTGAACGGCAGCGACAGGCCAGGATACAGACTGCCGAAGTGTTCGTTCTGGACGAAGTAGGGAATATCATTTCCATCAAGCAGACTTTTGATGACCGCCAACTGACCTTCGTCCTGCGGTTCGATGAGTTTCACCAGCGCCATGACACCTCCACGTGATGCAAGCCTCGCCCTCCCTCCGTCGGGGTTACTGATGCCCCGAAGACCGGGCGAGTTGATGGTCCAACTCCTGGAAAAAGGCCCGTATGTTGCGGGCATTCTGCCCGAAGTCGCCCCGTCCCACCCGTGAGGCGGACCGGACCTCCACCCGGGAGCCGGTTCCCTCGGGCAGAACCCGAACCAGGATGTCGTCGACGAATCGAAACACCAGCGTTCGGGATTCAGCCCGGATGGAGCCGTTCTCCCTGTCATAGGAGGACAGGGTCCAGCGGGGAAGCCGATGGACCGCGTGCAGGGAGGCATCGAACACCCTGGCCCTTCCTTCCTCATAAACCCCTGGCCTAACATCCGGATATTGCTCGGTCTTTCCGGTTTCAACGACGTTGATGACCGGCCAGGCTCGAACCAGCAGCCACCCAAGAGCCAAGGCTCCCAGCCCCATTCCCGCCGTCAACTTGATGGTGCTGTTCATCGCTTCCCTCGGCCTCCCTCGGCCTTCCCGCTTCGAAGGACAGCCTCTCACTCCCCCGGGAGGTCTTTATTGTAGGGGCCGATAGGGACCAGTTCAACCTAGGTCCTTCGGACGATTGCTTTTTTTCCCATCGCGCCGTAAACTAAAAAGATATCCCCAAAAGTCAATTTATCGGCTTGTTCTCAATACACTGGCTCGGGTAGGACACCGTCAGGAAGTCGTGAGGTGGGTCGAATTGCCGGTAGGCTATGGAGTTTCGGTTATCTGCACCCGGCGTTCTTTGCCGGGCCCTCCGGATACCGTGAGCACCCGTTTCCATTCCCGCACTTGATAAATGGCCCAGGCATTGGGTTGCCCTTTATAAAAGGCGTCCGGATCCTCTCCACTGGCGTTGAGGTAAATCGGCTCCATGAACCCTTCATCCAGGACGTAATCCAAGAGACACTCGGTCGTAAACCCCTTACCGCGGAGCGACACGTCCGCCAACCAATTTAAGATTTCGTCGGGCTTTTGAAGGGTCAGTGGTTCCATCGCCGAATTCCACCTATCGGGAGGGATTGTAGAAGCTGGAGCGGGGGAAAGCAAGGCGGTCGTCGATCCTCGCCGGTCCTCCACGCAGCCCGATCCTCACGATGCATCCCACGAGGTATTTTGGTGAAAAAGCTCTCCCCTGAACAGTTTCGCGAAAAGTTGCTC
>JBFFYZ010000347.1:0-2978 GCA_041568895.1 Nitrospiraceae bacterium | reverse complement strand
GTCGCCGTTTGGTCGAGATGGTCAACTGCCCCCCCCGGGGCATCGCATCGAAGGCATTGCTGGCGAAGTTCCAGAACACCTGTTTCATCTGGTTCTCGTCCACCTGAGCCCGCATGGGCCCGGAGCCTAACCGCAGGGTCAGGGTGACGTTCGAGCGGGACCGGGCTTCGTGCTGCATCAGGTCCATCGTGTCTTTCAGCAAGGAATTCAAATCGGATTCTTTCAGATTCAAGCCGGGCGGTCGCGCGTACAGCAAAAAATCCGTGATGATGGAATCCAGCCTGACGGTTTCCCGGATGGCAATGTCCATGAGGTGGGCATTGCTGTCCTCCAAGGACAGATCCTTGCGCAACATCTGCATCGCTCCCCCGAGAGCGGCGAGAGGATTGCGGATCTCGTGGGCCATGCCGGCCGAGACCTCCCCCAAGGTCGCCATCCATTCCTTGCGGCGCATTTCGTCTTCCAAGTCCCGGAGCTGGGTGACGTCTTTGAACACGCCGACCAACCCGGTCTGCACGCCCTTTTCGGTCAAGGGGGACAAGGTCATGCCCAGGATGAGGCGGTTGCCGTCGGACCGTTTTCCCTCCATCTCGAACCGATGGACGCCGGTGATGTTGGCCAGGTCCGTCCCGAACAGGTCCCCCTGGGGCCGGTTGAACACCTCCCACCAGGGCCGATAGCGCACTGCCCCGAAGGTATACCCCGTTATGTCTTCCGCAGCCGAATTAAAAGAGGTGATCCGTCCGGTTTCATCCGTCGTGAACACGCCGCTGCTGATGCTTTGGATGACGTTTTCATGAAAGGCCTGAAGACGGTTGAGCCCTTCTTCCTTTTCAACCAGGGTCTGCCCGGTGCGGCTCAGCTGCTCAGCCAGCGTCCCGCTCAACAACCCGACCAGCACCAACGCCAGACCGTGCAGCCCGAAGGTGTGGAAAGTCTCCGCCACGGATAACCGACTTTCAGACAGCCACTCCGAAGCCCCCAAGAGACCGTAAAGTTGTAGGTTGACCACCAGTCCGAACAGAATGACAGAAACTCCGGCGGTCACCAGTCCTCCCCGACGGCGAAGAATGAGGCTGGCGAGGCTCACGGTGATCACGTACAGCACGGAAAAGGGACTTTCGATGACGCCGGTCCGCGCGACCAAAAAGGTGACCAGGACCAGATCGACCAATACTTGGACCCAGCCCAGCCGGAGCAGGGCCTGCAGGTCGGTGAGGTGCCGGAGAACGAGGGCGTAGGGAATCGTGATCGCATAGGTGAAGACGATGAGCGCATAGAAGGTAAAGACGAGCTCGCCCTTGGCGAGTTGAAAGGCGATCGAAAGGCCCAGCAGCAGGGTGACCGCGACCACCCGGAGGGCCATCAGCCAGTGCAGCCTGCTCCGCAGGTACTCCACCGGCCCTCGCAGCTCCGGAGCGGAGCCCTGATCGGCGGCGCGCGGCTGATCCCAGACCTTCGCTCCCGTGTCTATGCCCGGTTGCAGGTTCATGGTGGCGGAGATCGGGGTGCTCACGGAATCACCGGCTGGGTGGACTGGATCCTGGGGTGCCGTACGGTCAGCCGTCCCGGCCTTGCCATTCCGGCCCCTATCCAACGACCGCAGCCATTTTAAAGATCGGCAGGTACATGGCGATCACGATGAACCCGATGATGGTGCCGAGGAAGACCATCATCATAGGCTCCAAAAGGGAGGTCAGGGCGTCCACGGCGGTATCCACCTCGTCCTCGTAAAAGTCCGCGATCTTCCCCAGCATGGCGTCCAAGGCACCGGTGGTTTCCCCCACCGCAATCATGTGGGTCACCATCTTGGGGAACACATTCCCTTTCGACAAGGGTTCGGCGACGGTTTTTCCTTCGCTGATGCTCTGCCGCGCCTGCAAGATCGTCTGTTCGACGATTTTATTTCCGGAGGTTTTGGCGGTGATGGCCAGGCCGTCCAGAATAGGGACGCCGCTGGTGATCAGCGTGCCCAGCGTCCGGGTAAACTTCGCCACGGAGCTTTTCCGAATCAGGTCCCCCATGACCGGAACTTTGAGGAACAGGCGGTCCATGACAATCCGCCCCTTTTCCGAAGCGTAATACCGCTTGATCCCGTACCCCATGGCGACCACGCCAGCGATGATATAGAGGATGTTGGATCGCAGGAAGTCGCTAATATCGATGACTAGTTGTGTTGGACCCGGCAAGCCGACCTTGCCACCGGACATTTCCAGGAACATTTGGGCGAACACCGGAATGACGAAGATCAAAAGTACCGTGATCACGATCGTCGCGACGCCCATAATGGCGATGGGATAAATCATTGCCGATTTGATCTTGGCCTTGAGCTTCACGGCCTTTTCGATGTGCTTGGCCAATCGGCTCAAGATGGTGTCCAGCAACCCGCCGACCTCCCCGGCGTGGACCATATTGCTGTACAGCTCGTCGAACACCTTGGGGTGTTTTTTCAAGGCATCGGCGAAGGTGGCGCCCCCTTCCACGTCCACTTTGACCGTGGCGATGGTCTTCTGGAACTCCACATTTTCGGACTGGGTGGAGAGGATTTCCAGGCACTGGATGAGGGGCAAGCCGGCGCTGATCATGGTGGAGAATTGGCGGGTAAATACCACAATGTCTTTGTCGGTGACCCCGCTCCCGAAGCTGATGTTGATGTTCTTCCAGTCCGTCTTGTCCGCGGCCTTTTCCGAGAGGGTCGAGACGGAGATGCTTTGCTTCCGGAGGAGTTCCATCGCCTCATCGCGGGTTTTGGCGATCAGCTCGCCCTTTTTCACCGACCCCTGGCGGGTTCTTCCTACGTACGCATAGGTAGCCATTAGATTCTCAGACCTCCTTCTCGGTGCCGCACGGACGGGGCATAGACCGTCAGCAGCAATGTAGGCCGACGAGAGACCTGCGGTGACATAGCCATGGTGGTGCGAAAATTAACGGAGGCTTGGAGGGTTACCTGGCCCCTCCCGGCGGCGGATCGATCCGGT
>JBFFYZ010000346.1:0-3005 GCA_041568895.1 Nitrospiraceae bacterium | reverse complement strand
GCGGGTGAGGCCGTCCGAGAAGGTCCCCACGACCGGCAGCTCAAAGACCTTTCCCATCGTGTCCGGTTGCCCATAGGCGGCGAGCTGGCCGGTGCGTCCCAGGCGCAGCGGCTTCTCGGTCTCGAACTCGATGGCCTGAATCTTCGCCTCCGGCTCGACCATGACCTCGACCTCGTCGAAGACGGTGCGCGTGCCCAGCCGGCCCCGGGTGACCTCGCCGATAGCCAAAAGGCGCATCTTCCCGATCGCGTCTTTCGGCACGCGGAGCGATCCGCCGAAGGGGGGCTCGTTTTGCGCCGTGGACACCAGGAAGGGGAGGGCGACGAAGTTCCCCCCCACCGCGCTGTCCTTCTGCCAGTACTTGTCGTCGGCGATCTTTTCCTGGCTCCCGCCGGACTCGGCGGCGTCCTGCTCGACGAGGGTCTCGGCCTGGTCGGCATACCAGAAATAGCGTACCGCCACGACCCCGGCGTCGCGGCCGAGGTCCACCTTGGCGTTGACCTTCTGGCCCGATTTCAGGCGGCTGCCTGCGGCCGGCTCGAGAATATTGAACGCCTGGACCGGGTCCGCCACCAGCAACAGGGCTGCCACGGCGAGCACCGGCAGAGGCCGGATGAGAAGCCTGGAGAGCACCACAGTCATGACCCACTCCTTCCTGGATGGTAGGGCTGAATTCTAACGCTCCTGTCCGGTTGCTGGCAATCCTCACCGGAGGCTCCCCTGGTTTCCCTGCCTTGACAGGCCTGGGATCGCGGATTAGGATCAGCCGCCCCCTTGTGGTGCCCGGTTTCTCGGCCTGCGGGGGGATTTCTTTTAAGAGCGAACGAATCCGAGCGACCGATGGCCAATCCGACCCTAAATCCGGTCTCCACCCCTCGCCGGGCCCGCAAACCCTTTACCATCCTGGTGGTCGAGCACGATCCTACCGACAGCGAGCTGCTGCTGCGGGCCATTGAAGAGGCCGACCTCAAGGCGGTGGAGGGGGACATCCACATTGAGGTCCGGCCGACCGCCGAAGGGGCCTTACAGGTGCTGGCGGAGCGGCCGGTGGATTTGATCCTGACGGATCTGGTGTTGCCGGGCATGGACGGTCTGGATCTGGTGAGCCAACTCCAGGAGCAGGACCGGAACCTGCCGGTGCTGATCGTCACGCGGGTGAACGGCGTGCCGCCCGCCGTGGAAGCCATGCGACGTGGAGCTTACGATTATATCCTTAAACCGGTGAATCCCACCGACTTGGGCATGCGGCTGCACCGGGCCATCCGGTTCTCCGAAATCCTGCGCCGCAATTCAGCCTTTGAACGGACCATGCGGCAGAAACTGGCGGCGGGGAGTTTCGTGGGATCCAGCCAGGCGTATCACGAGGTGATGCGACTTGTACGGGAGGCGGCCAATGTGCGCTCCACCGTCCTGATCATGGGGGAGACCGGGACCGGGAAGGGATTAATCGCCCGGGCCATCCACGAGCAAAGCCGGGAACGGGAACGGCCATACCAGGTGATTGATTGCGCGACCATGCCCGAAGGGATTATCGAAAGCGAATTGTTTGGCCACGTCCGCGGAGCCTTTACGGGCGCGGTCGCCGACAAGCCCGGCCTCATCGAGCTGGCCAACAGTGGGAGTCTGTTTCTCGACGAGATCGGAGAACTCCCCCTACCCTTGCAGGTCAAGCTGCTCAAGGTGCTGGAAGACGGGGAGGTCCGGCCGGTCGGCGGGACCAGGGTGAAACGGGTAGATATGCGGTTCATGGCGGCCACCAATCAGGATCTGGATGAAAAAATCCAAACCGGCGCCTTTCGAAAAGACCTGTTCTATCGGTTGGCGGTGATCGTCATCAGGGTTCCGCCGTTGAGGGAACGGGTGGAAGATATTCCCGTCATCGCTCGCCACCTGGTGGCCCAATTCGGCAAGGAGATGGGTAAGCCGCGGTGTTACCTGGATCCGTCGGGGATGGCCGAGCTGGCCACCTATTCGTGGCCGGGGAACGTGCGGGAACTCCGGAACGTGATCGAGCGGGCGGTAATGCTGACCACGGATGACGCCCTGACCGCCGAGGATATCCGGACCCTCTTGCCGTCCGGAAGGACCGGCGACCCCTCGCTGGAACCGACCTCCTACGCGAAACTCCCGTACATGGAGGCCAAGAAACAGGCGGTGTCGGATTTTACCCGGGCCTATCTTCGGGAAAAGCTGGCGATGCATGACGGCCATATCACCCAGGCCGCGGAAGACAGCGGGATCCCTCGTCAACATTTTTCTCTTCTCATCAAGCGATATTTAGACCGGGGAGAGACCGGAAAGTCCTGACTCGGGGGACCAGCCGGGACATCTCCTGCGAGTAGCCTTTTCGTGACGTCCTGCCCCCTCCGACCCGACCCCATTGCCCCCTTCTTCGTTCCTCGTTTCTTTAGCGTGACAGGGTAGAAGCCTGACGGCCTCCTTCTGGGTCCTTTGACCCCCCGTAGAGGACGAAATGATGGGGGAACAATGTTTTATGCGTCGTTAAATATGTAATGTTTTAAATAAGTTGGAGGAGGATCGCCCCGTTTCGCATACAATCTTATTCCTTCTTCGTTTTCCTGCCCCTCGTCTGGCATCCAGAAATACCCCGGATACCAATTAATTTTTAAATTATTTTCAATGCGTTATGAAATTTTTCCGATTTCGTCTGAGGACCAAAAGTCCTATGGCAGCAACCTTGCTGAAGAACAGGGCGACCCGACGGGATTGTTCTGCGAATTGCGACTGTCACATTGGTTGATCGGGGAGGGAGTTGGTGAGGAGAGACGTGAATCGTTGGGAAGGGGGTGATCGAAGCACTTGTGCGGGAGCTGAGGCTCGAGCAGTCATGATGAGTGATTTCACAGGAGGTGCCAACGATGTTTCTTTCTAGGAGACAATTCCTCAAAGTCTCGGCCGGGACGGTGGCGGCAGCGGCGATTGCCGACAAGGCGCTCGCGCTGACGGCGCTGCAACCGGTGGTCGAGGTGGGCAACCCCCTCGGC
>JBFFYZ010000345.1:0-3011 GCA_041568895.1 Nitrospiraceae bacterium | reverse complement strand
TTGCCTGAAATGAAGTCGTATGACGTGCTGATCGTGGGCATGGGTCCCGCCGGCGCCACCGCGGCCTATGAGCTCAGCCGGGCCGGTCTGGCGGTCCTCGGGCTGGAGAAGAAGTCCCTCCCCCGCTACAAGGTGTGCGGGGGCGGCCTGTCGGCCCGGATCGACCAGATTCTGGATGCCGAGTACAAGGCCGTCGTCGAGCACACCATCTACGGAGTGCAGTTCACCTATCGGGGCGAAAATCCCTTCTGCATCGAGTCCTCCCGGCCGATCGCATACATGGTTATGCGGGACCGGTTCGACCACCTGCTGGTCGAGAAGGCCCGCCGGGCCGGCGCCGAGGTGCACGAAGGGGAGGGCGCGCTGGAGTTTCTCGAGGGGCCGGACGGGGTGGAGGTGATCACCGACCGGGGACGGTACCGGGCCAAGGTGGTGATCGGGGCCGACGGGGCGAACAGCGTGGTCGCGCACCGCCTGTTTCCGGGCAAGCGGCGGTATGGCATGCCGACCCTGGAAAGCGAGCTCGGCATCGGGCAGGCGCCGGTGTATCCCGGCGAGGGCCAGGTGTTGATCGACCTCGGTGCCTCCCAGAGCGGTTACGGCTGGATCTTTCCGAAAACCCAGCGCCTGTCGATCGGCGTGGCCGAATTCCGCGACCGCTCATCCAGCCCGAAGGGCGTCTT
Organism: Nitrospiraceae bacterium; assembly: GCA_041568895.1. Taxonomy (GTDB): domain Bacteria; phylum Nitrospirota; class Nitrospiria; order Nitrospirales; family Nitrospiraceae; genus JBFFYZ01. Next base: position 2,328 of record JBFFYZ010000345.1, on the reverse strand, counting down.
CGACCGGTTCATTCACGGGGAGAAGGGGTTGGCGAACATGGCGATTCCGCGGCCGGTTGGGCACCCGCTGCCCCTGTTCCGGGCCAATGCGCGGACGGAGGGGATCGACCTGGTGCGCCACCGGGCGCTCCTGGTCGGGGACGCGGGGTACCTGGTGGATCCCCTGTTCGGCGAGGGGATTTACTACGCGATCCGGTCCAGCCAGATGGCCGCGGCCAGCATCCTCCGGTTTTTCCAGGACCCGCGGCTGACGCTCCAGGACTATCAAACGACGGTCACTCGGGAGCTGTACCCGGAATTTCGGGTGGCCTCCCGGATGGCCCGCATCGTGTACACCTTTCCCCGGCTGTGCCACCAGCTCCTGTACCGCTACCAGGAAGTGATCAACCTCTACTACGACGTCCTTCGGGGCAAAGAGACCTACCAGACTTTCTTTTACAAGGCCAAAGACGTCGTCAAGGACTCCTTCCGAGAACTCCTCCGCGAGACCTTTCCGTTCCGCTGAAATCGTTTTGTCAGTTTGGTCCGTTAAGACAGTTTCGTCCGTTGGGTCCGTTCACAAACCAGGCGATCCTAACCAAACGGACCAAACCGACTAAACTGACCTAACGTGATTAACGTCTGCTTAGCACCAGACGCCGAGGCGGCAGAGGGTGATGGTGGGAGTGACGGGAGCCGTCGTGGAGATGCCGTTAAGACCTGTCCCGTTCGAGGCAGGGTGTGTCGAGTGCGAAGTGTGCAACGCAGTGACCGTGGAGACGGGGGATGCGGCAGCCGGATAGGATTGTCCGTTGAGCACCGGACTGTGCCCGTTGGTACCGGGGGTCTGCCCGTTCGAGACCGCAGTCCCGTTGAGGCCGGCCTGGCCGTTGGCACTCTGATGTCCGTTGAGGCTCGGCGCAAGTGCGGCCACCTGGGGAACGTCAGGCTGCTTCTCCCTGGCGGCAAACCGGGTGGGATAGTCATGGTTCAACCGGGCCAGCCATTTCCTGGTTTTCTTGGTGTAGGCATGGTCGGGGTAGCGCTGGGCGAGGGCCAATAACTTTTCATGCGTCCAGTCCTGCGCGCCCAGGTCCTCGTAAGTCTTCGCGAGGTGATAGAGGGCGTCGGCCGCGATGGGACGGTCGGGGTACTCCTTCAGGATCGCCTCGAACCGGTAGGCGGCCGCCAGGTAGGCATCCCGCCGGTAGTAAAACTGGCCGATGATCAGATGAATCTTGCCCAGGAGATCGTGGCACGCCTCGATTTTCTCCGAGGCCTGGTTTTCGTAGGTACTCCCGGGATAGGCGTGGAGGAGCTTTTGGTAGGCCTCCAGCGCCCGCTTGATCGGACTGGGATCCCGGTCCACCGTTTTGAACATCTTGTAGTGGCTTTCCCCGAGCTTGTATTGGGCGTAGGGCGCCAGGAGATGCACGCGGTGCAGGTCCAGGAAGTGCTGATACTCGATAATGGCCTCGGGGTAGTCTTCCTTCTCAAAGAAGGCCTCGGCCCGTTTCATGATGACGTGGGGATCGTAATTTTTCTCGATGGTATCCCCGAAAAAGATCGTTTCATCGGCTCCGCTCAAGGCTTGCGCGTCGGGGGTGGCCGCTTTTTTGGAACTGGAACAGCCGGCGGCCAGACAGACGACCGCCACCCCGAGCAGGCGGAACAGCGTTGCCCTGGAGACCTGATGACTCATGCGATCCGTGATCCTTGAATGTCCCGCGTGGGCGTCACTGGCACGGATGGAATGCGCCAATGGCGAAACCCAATGGAATTATTCACAAATCGCGGCAACTTAGCAAATTCTTTCTGAGATTGCAACATCGATTGACGGTCGAGGGGGAGGCCCCTATAATCGCCCCGGGGCCCCGGGCCGGGAGGCGGTCCATGAGATCCGGTAGGGAGATCCGGTAGATCCGGCCGGGTGGGCTGGGACACAGCCGGCCATTTTGCGAGGGGCGCGTGCGGCACAGTCGAATCGTCGGGACGGGCTCGTATCTGCCGGCCCGCTCCGTCAGTAACGCGGAGGTGACCCGGCGGCTTCGCCTGAGCGAAGCCGAGGTGCTGCGCCTGACCGGCATCCAGGCCCGGCATTGGGCCGCCGAGGACCAGACGACGTCCCACCTTGCCGAACAAGCGGCCCGGCAGGCTCTCGGGGCAGCCGGAATGGGGCCCGAGTCGGTCGACGCCATTCTGGTCTCCACCACGTCCCCGGACATGGTCTTCCCTTCCACCGCCTGTCATCTTCAGCGGCGCCTCGGCGCGAACCGCGTGGCGGCGTTCGACGTGGCGGCGTCCTGTTCGGGATTTTTGTACGGCCTGTCCATGGCCGATGCGATGATC
>JBFFYZ010000344.1:0-3028 GCA_041568895.1 Nitrospiraceae bacterium | reverse complement strand
GGGCCATCGGCGGTCGGTTTCGATACATCTTGGTGGACGAGTATCAAGACACCAACCGGCTCCAGGCCGATTTGATCCGGAGGCTGGCGGGTACCCACGATAACGTGATGGTCGTCGGGGACGATTCCCAATCGATTTACGCCTTCCGGGGCGCCACGTTCCGAAACATCATGGACTTTCCTACCCTGTTCCCCGGAGCCACTGTCTACAAGCTCGAGGAGAATTATCGGAGCACGCAGCCCATCCTCAACGTGGCCAACGTGATCATCCAGGGCGCGGCAGACAAATACAGCAAGCGGCTGTTTACTCGAAAGCTGGACGGCCCCTTGCCCGTTCTGGCGCAGGCCGTTGGGGAAAATGCCCAGTCTCGGTTCGTCGCGCAGAAGATTCTCGAATTGCGCGAGGAAGGGATCCCGCTCGACGAGATCGCGGTCCTGTTCCGGTCCAGCTTCCACTCGTTCGACTTGGAACTCGAGCTGTCCCGGCGCGATCTTCCCTTCGTCAAGCGAGGCGGGTTCAAATTCATCGAGACGGCCCACGTCAAGGATTTGCTGGCCCACCTCCGGGTAGTGGCCAACCCCCGTGATGCGGTGAGCTGGAATCGCGCGCTTTTGCTGGTGGAGGGAGTCGGGCCCAAAAGGGCCCAGGACCTCATCGCCGCCTTGCTGAAGGGCGACCGGCCCGAGCAGCGCGCCAAAGAAGTGCTTCGGGATGTAGGAGGAAAATCCTCTCGCGGGCTCAAAGACCTGGCCCGAATGTTGGAAGAAACCGCCGGGGCCGGCGGCCTCACCCCCGCGGAGCAGGTGACTCAGGTCTACGGCTACTACCTTCCCATCCTGAAAGACCAGTACGATGATTATCCGAAGCGGATGCGTGATTTAGAGCACCTCTACACCATGGCAGAACGCTATCCCAGCCTAAACGAGTTTCTAGCCGACCTGGCCTTGGAGCCGCCCGAGCAAAGCGTGATCGACGTGGCGGCCAACGATCGGGAGGAGGAACGGGTGGTGTTGTCCACCATCCACTCCGCCAAAGGGCTGGAATGGCACTGCGTCTTCATCATCTGGACCGTGGATGGTCGCTTCCCGTCGGCCTACTCTTTTGTCACCGAGGAGGAACTCGAGGAGGAACGGCGGTTGTTTTACGTTGCCGTGACCCGCGCGAAACAGCACCTCTTTATGACCTATCCGATCAATGTCTATGACCGAACCACGGGGATGGTCTTGTCCAAACCGTCCCGGTTCCTCGACGACGTGTCCTCCTCGCTGCTGGACATCTGGGCACTCGTGGAAGAGGGCGGGGATGACTGGCGGTAACTTCAGGCTCGAGTCCCGGGCGCGACCCATGTCTGTCCTGCTTCTGATTTGCCTGCTCGCCGTACCCCAAACCAGCCTTGGAGCCGAAAATCCCTGGAATGCGTTGCTGGCCCAGGCGCGGACCCTTGCACTGCCCACCCAATTTCTCTCGGTGATCTCCCCCGGGTTTGTCACGCTGGAGTTCGAAAACCTGCAAACCTATGCAGCCGAATACCATCCTCAGGAGCACCGCATGGTGTTGAATCGGGCGCTTTCGTTCAACGCGGCCGGCAGCGTGCTGCAGCCTCTCTCCAAACTGCCCCATCGAGATCTGGGCACCCTCTACCACGAGTTGTTCCACGCGTACCTGGATTTTCTCCGCTCGAATACGGCTATGGTGACGGACCGCGACGCGGTCCGTCTCCTGGCTGTTGCCCGCCAGCTTCAGCAATGCCGTTATCAAATTGTTCAGATCACGCCTGTTGTGCAACGGAAATCTTTGACCGAACAACGCATTTTGAGCGAGCGCGAAGCCTGGGAGGCTCTTAATGAGACGTGGGCGGTCTTCGTCGGGTGGACGGTTTGGACCCGACTGGAGTTGGCCGGAGGGGCCGGAAAACCATGGCCTCAGGGGCCGGAGGCCGAGGCGCGCTGGTTGCAGCGGCTCAAGAGGGCGGACCGTCAAGGGGACCTGACAGGCTACTACGAACCGGAAGATCCCGCCGAGCGAAGCATGACTCATAAGCGGTACCTGGCTCCCACCTTTCGCCTTTCGCCCAATGAGGCGGCCCTCTTGCTGGAGGTCATTCTCGGGGATTCTACCGAGGAGGCCAAGCGGGCTGCCTCCATAATCGGGTCCTCCCCTCCTCCTGTCACCCCGGGAATCTCCTGCCCCGGTGAGCCGACGTCTTAGGGCATTGGTTTTATTATTGTTTTTTGAGATTCATAAAATATTCATCGCCTCCCACCTCGTGTGGCAGCACGCCTACAGTCCAGCTGAATGGGGTAGGGTCATCCCGTCCAACTTCCTCTAAGGTGTCGTTCTTGAAAGGGAACCCACCGTGGCATAAACGGGAGGACCCCCCATTGGAGCATGGGCCAAAAATCCTTGAATTGGCCCTTGACAAAAATGGTCTTTATCTATAAAATTTGCCGTTTCTTGAACAAGATATGAGCCTACCCTCTATCAGGAACCGGGCTCCTCTGTGCGATGGGGCTGGGGATCTGTGAAGGGGGAGGTTTGTTTTTTATTTCTGGCCAAGGGTCCTACCACCAACTACGCAGAACCAGGGTGAATTCAGCAAAGTGGCTGGTGCGCGTCCTCGGTTTCCAGAATCTCCATGCGGTTTGGATGGGCAGGTACCCAAGTGGACAAAGGGGGCAGACTGTAAATCTGTTGCCATCGGCTTCCAAGGTTCGAATCCTTGCCTGCCCACCATGAAGAAGTGCGAAGGATTACGGACTGAGTTCTGAGGGCTGAGAGTTGAACTGGCGGACTCATCCACCTAACCTCAGTTCTCGGCCCTCAGTCCTGTGAAAAGAGGGCGGGCGTAGCTCAGTGGTAGAGTTCCAGCCTTCCAAGCTGGCTGTCGCGGGTTCAAATCCCGTCGCCCGCTCCACCCCGAGCTTGCTGGGCCGATCGCCCTCTCATGGTTCTTGGCGATCGGAGAAGTACCGCCAGTAGTTTTTTGAATTTCTGGAGCACCGAGCCGTCCGCCACGTGAAAGATTGTT
>JBFFYZ010000343.1:0-3034 GCA_041568895.1 Nitrospiraceae bacterium | reverse complement strand
GTAAGATCAGCCTCCGGACCTCGCCTCTACCCACAGGATGGTCCGATGCTAGGACGCGATCCTAGCGCGGGCGCGACCGCTCTCCCTTGACCGGCGCCGGCCAGGGCTATGATATTTGTCAATAAAAGGAATAGGCCTTTCGGCCCGGGAGGGAGCAAAAAGGAGAAGGGATGGGTTTTTTACGGCTTTGCCAACAGGGAGATTCCGAACGGGGTTTGGATTACGTGGGACTTATCGAACCACCAGGACCGAGGCGGTGCTGTGGTGGACCAGCTTCGCCGACACGCTCCCGAGGAAAAACCTGGCCAGGGCCCCGAGGCCCTTGGCTCCGACCGCGATGAGGTCGGCGCTTTCTTTTTTGGCCGCTTTGATGATCTCGTCCGTCGGATCCCCGACCGTGAAGACTTCCTTGGTTGCGTATCCGGCTTTTTCCAACTTTTCCGCATAGAGATGGATCAGGGCCAGGGCGGCCTGCCTGGCTTCAGGATAATTATTGACCGCCGGCAGGACGGTCATGGCTACGACCTCGACCGGCCCTCCCGGCTTCCCATAGAGCGTCTGCAGGGATTTCAGAATAAACTGGAGCGCGCGGTCGGCCGGCTTGGACCCATCCGTGGCCAATAACACCCTCCGGACCGGTTTGGGCGGTTCCTTGACGACCAGCACGGAACAGGTCGCGTGCTGGGCGACCTTCGCGGAGACGCTCCCCAGCACGAACCGGTCTAACGCATTCAATCCCCGGTGTCCCAGCACGATGAGCCCCTGCCGTCCGGGCGCCTGCTCCAGAATGGTCGGGGCGACCGCGCCTTTCTTCATGATGATCTTTCCGTCGAGCTGCAGGGAGGACAACAGCGTCTCCGTCTCCTCGACCAGTTCTTTTCCGCGAGCCTCGAGCCGCCGCAGCTCCGCATTGAGAAACGGCTGGTTCCCGAGGACGGTTGGCTGGACCATCACGGGCGCCCTCAGGGAGACGACGTCCACCACATGCAGCGCCGTAACCTTGGGCGCCGTCGCAAAGGGAATGCGCGCGAGCCACTGGGTGGCCCAAGTCCCATATTTCGAGCCGTCCACGCCGACCAGAACTTTCATCCGAGTCCTCCTTCATGCCTTAGCAAATTCGCGGAAGTTGCTCGCCGGAGAGCCAATCCAGCACCCGGTGCGTCCCCAACTGGGTCCGGAGCAGGACTTCCGGAGTATCCTGGTCAGTGACCACACCCACCTCCGTCGCCTCCCCCGCCACCACATGGCGTCGCATGATTTCCAACGCCCGACCCGCGTCGCGAGCCGGGACGAAGGCCGCGAAGCGTCCCTCGTTGGCCACATAGAGCGGATCCAATCCCAACACCTCGCAGGCTCCGCGCACTCCATCGTGGACCGGGATGCGTGCTTCTTCTACCATCATCCCGACCTTCGCCGTGGAAGCCAGCTCGTTGAGCGCGCTCGCCAAGCCCCCGCGGGTCAGATCCCGCAAACAATGGACGTCCACTCCCTGTTCCAGCAAATCTCCCACCACCCCGTTCAACGGAGCGGAATCACTGGCCACCTCGCCCGCGAAGGCGAGGCCTTCCCGCACGCTCAGCACGGCAATGCCGTGTGCACCCAGATCCCCACTGACCAGGACCCGGTCGCCGGGCTGGATGCGGCCTGGCCCGACCGCCACCCCCGGTGGAACCAGACCGACCCCCGCCGTATTGATGAAGATTCCGTCGCCCTTCCCCCGGTCCACGACCTTGGTGTCCCCGGTCACGATCTGCACCCCGGCGGCGCGGGCGGCAGCGGCCATGGACTTCACCACCCGATCCAGGGTTTCCAGCAGCAACCCCTCCTCCAGGATGAACCCGGCGCTGAGCCAGAGCGGCTTGGCGCCGCACATGGCCAGGTCGTTGACCGTACCGTGGACCGCGAGGCTCCCGATGTCCCCACCGGGGAAAAACAACGGTTGAACGACGTAGGAGTCCGTGGTGAACGCGATGGTTCCACCCTCGACGGCCACAACCGCCCCGTCGTGCGCCTGCGCCAAGAACGGGTTCTCGAAGGCGCGGGCGAACACCTCCCGGATCAACTCCTGCATCAGGCGTCCGCCGCCGCCATGCGCCAGAAGCACCCGGTCCTTGGGCTGGCCGGGCAGGGGGCAGTGTAGCTCACCCGACCGATCGTCCGACATGGTTCCTCTTATTACCTTATTGACTGGTCACGTTCGTCGATAGCGGTAGTAGGCCGCGCAGGCGCCTTCGGACGAGACCATCGGCGCGCCCAAGGGGTTCTCCGGCGTGCACCGCGTCCCGAACGCAGGACAGTCCGGCGGCTTCAGCCGGCCCTGCAGCACGAGCCCGCTTTGACACTCAGAGCCAGGCTGCCCCAGGAAGCCGCAGTGAGGGCTCTTGAGGGGAAACCGCAGCAGCGCGTCAAATTCCGTATAGGGAGGGCGCAGGCGAAGCCCGCTTCGGGGAATTTCCCCGATTCCCCGCCAGGTCCGGGGAACGACCTCGAACACTTCCTGCACCACCCTTCGGGCCTCGACATTCCCCTGACGGCGGACCGACCGCGTGTATTGGTTTTCAACCTCCGCCCGTCCCTCTTCCAATTGCCTTACCAACAATAACACCCCCTCCAAAATATCGACCGGTTCGAAGCCGGTCACGACGATGGGGACACGGTATTGGCTGACCAGATCTTCGTACTCCTCAAATCCCACCACCGTGCAGACATGGCCTGCCGCCAGGAACCCCTGGACGCGGTTCTCGGGCGCCGAGAGAATAGCCTCCATAGCGGGCGGCACCAAGACATGCGCGACGAGAAGACTCCAGTTCGCAAGTCCCAAACGCTTGGCTTGCACCACCGCCGTGGCATAGGCCGGGGCGGTGGTTTCGAACCCGACCGCAAAGCACACCACCTCACGGTCCGGGTGGGCCTGTGCCACCGCCAGGGCGTCGAGGGGTGAATACACGATGCGGACATCTCCGCCTGCCGCCTTGACCCCGAACAAATCCCCTCGGGAACCGGGCACGCGCAACATATCGCCGAAGGAGCAGAG
>JBFFYZ010000342.1:0-3036 GCA_041568895.1 Nitrospiraceae bacterium | reverse complement strand
CGGCAGGGCCGACGCGTCAGGCCACGAGCCGGGCCAAGCCGTCCCGGTTCCGGAGAAGAATGGACCGGCCTTCCATCCGGATAAGCCCCTGCTCTCGAAAGTGCCCCAGGATCGTGGTGACCGTCTCCCTGGCGCAGCCCACGAGATTGGCCATTTCCTGGTGGGTCAACGGGCCGGGTAATCTTCCCGGTGAAGGAGCGGAGCTGGCATCCCCAGGAGCCAACTCCAGAAGCAAATGCGCCAGGCGCTCGGGCACGTCCCGAAACACCAGGTCCTGCACCCGGCTTTGCAGGGCGCGCAGGCGGGCCCCGATGAGCTTGCTCAATTCCAGCGCCAGGTCCGGATGGGTCCGCAGATGCCTGGCAAAGTCCTCTCGTGGAATGACCCCGAGGGTCGCATCCTCCAAGGCTTCGGCAGCCGTCTCGCGGGGTGTCCCGTCGAGTGCCTCGACCTCGCCGAACAACTCACCTGGCTGGAGAATCGAGAGGGTCACTTCCCGTCCCAGCCTGGTGGAACTGGAGATTTTAATTCGTCCAGCGTGGACCAAGAAGACGGCCTCGGAGGGATCACCGGGCAGATACAGGAATTGCCGCTTCTTGACTCTCTTGAGGCGAGCCAAGGGAGCGAACGCCAGCACGTGGGCGGACAGGACGTCGGCCGGCCCTCGTTCAGGCAACCCCTTCGTCCCATTCAGGATGTGATGGTTCTCAATCATGGCTCTCCCTCCCTGCACCCTCAAACTACTTAAGAGGGTTCCACCAACAGACGTTGAATCATGGCCTCGGTTTGTGGGTAGCCGCCTTCACCCACCCGCTGGTACCGGATAACACCCCGCTTGTCGAGCAGATAGATGGCGGGCCAGAACCGGTTGCCAAACCGGTTCCAGTTGACGAAGTCGTTGTCGAGCGCCACGGGATACCGGATGCCGTGTTCCGTGACGTAGCGTTGGACCGCGCGGAGATCCTTCTCGAAGGCAAACTCGGGACTATGGACCCCGATTACCACCAACCCCTGATCGGAGTACCGCTCGTGCCAGTCCTTCACTTGAGGCTCAACATTGCGACAATTGAAACACCCGAACGTCCAGAACTCGACCAAGACCACCTTCCCCCGCAGCTCGGCCTGTGAGAGGGGATGGGAATTGATCCAAGTGGAACTGGTCACCTCGGGCGCTTTCATGCCGATTCCGGCCAGGGCGTAATACCCGGTGGAAGGGACCAGCCCGGCCAACGTTCCGAACAGAATCGCCGATAAGCCGAGGGTGACTCTCGTGCTGGCCCTCCTCATCATTCTGGTGAAGCGACTGCTCGTAACCATACCGGCCTCCAGCATCCAATGGAGGAGCCCTGCCCCCGACGCTTTTTTCATCGGAGTGCAGGGCCCGCTGCCATCTGTCGTTCCCGATCCGGTCGAGCGCCTTAGTTTTTCGGCTCGTAGTAGAACCGCTCGTGCACGATCTTCCCGTTTTTCCACCGGGCGACCGCCACCTGCTCCAGATGCACGGCCTTCCCGTCTCTGGTGACGAAATCAAAGGCCGCCTCCACGAACGACGTGTCTCCCTCCACGGCCACCGCCTTCACGGCAAACCCTTTCCACTCCTTCACGTTGGACAGGAACTGGTTCTCACGCTCGATATTGTTGGCGAGCCCCAGCGTCGGCGGATTCACGTTTTCCTGCATCACGGTGTTCTCGGCGTAAAACTCCTTCATCGCATCCAAGATGCGGCCGTCACGGATATATTGCTGCAATTCGTTCACTCGGGTCCGGATGTCCATGGTCTCCTCCTTGGTTAGGTCACACAGTGGGTCATTTCGTTACATGGGGGCGACATTTTTTGGCCTGATTGCCCGGCCTCCCCCCATCTGGCCGGTTTAGGCCTACCAGCCCATATGGTAATAGGCCCACACCCGTTCGATGTTTTGGGGCATCCATTCGTCATAGCCATACCAGTCCTTGTACTTCGGCAAACGAACCACCTTGGCAAGCTCGCCCGGGTGATGAATTCCCTTTCTCATGGCATCTTTGACGGCCGCCATAAGGTCTTCATAATATTGGCGCTGCTCGGACACCGCGGAGGCCGGGGCGATCGGATCCAAATGACCAGGAATAACCCTGTCGAACTCGAGGTCCTTTTCGATTTCTCTCAGGGAACGGATCAAATGGACGGGTTGATAATCGGGCATCATTCGATACCCCAACGTACGGTGATTCACGATGTCGACCGCAAAAAGAATTTTCTCTTCCGGCAGCCGCATGACGATCAAGCAATCACCATGATTCGGCCCAAAATACCTCAGCTCTAAGGTTTTTCCCCCGACCTTGAGGTCATAGGCCGGGCCGTCGAACGTGAGGTCCGGGAAAACCAGATCCGGGTGCGGGGTCTCTTTGAAATGCGGGACGCATTTTTCATGACTGATGAATGTGGCTCCTGCTTCTTTAAAAACCCTGCCACCCAAGATGTGATCCCAGTGTTCATGGCTGTAGACAACATACTTAACGGGCTGGTCAGTGACTTTCTGGATCTCTTGCAGCAACACTTCGGCTGCCCTCGGATTGATCGGGTCGGTCGCGATCACTGCCTCGTCTGTCACCACAAACATATTTCGGTGAACCTGCCAACGAAAGGTGTACACGTTTTCAGTCACCTTGGTCGTTTCGTACTCCGGCGGCCCCTCACTGGCTAACACCGCACCAGGAATGAACCCCAGCGCCAACAGGAAAATTAGCCGAGTTCCCCACTTCCCGAAAATGCCTGAGCGCGTTCCGGCCTCATAGAAATGGGTCTTTTGTAGGTCTTTGATCATGAGTGTCCGCCAAAAGAAAAAATTCATGGCTTTCCACCTCCTGCAACTATTGATTTTCCCCACGAAAAAAGTGATCCCCTTTCTTCACGTGAAAATGTGGCCCAACATGTTTTAGGGCGCTCGAATCCGAAGAAATCGACGATTAGGCGGCTTCCACCTGTGAAAGTGTCTCTTCGGCCCTCACCGTCTCTGGAGAGTCTGCGACCGGGCCGGCTCCCTGAAGGGCGCGATT
>JBFFYZ010000341.1:0-3036 GCA_041568895.1 Nitrospiraceae bacterium | reverse complement strand
TGTTTGGGAAACGAGTTAGACGGAGAAGGAAGGAGGCCCCCGCGACAGGGGGGCAGGTTGAACCAGACTGCCTGGTTCGGTGACAACGAGCAGGTCGACGAAAGCGAGCGGACCCAAGTCCGCCTGCAGATGCACGGTGACCCCTTCGAGCACCTGGCCGGCCGCACACATCCATTTACAGAGAATCGAGGCGTGGGTCGTGGCCTTGTGGTGGGCGTGGTGGACGGCGTGGAGGACCGTCTGCGAGGACAGGACCCCGCTGATCAGGAGCAGGCAGACGGTCAGGCCGACGGCGACAAAACGCTGAAAGGGTCTTCGCATCACGATGGTTCTTCTACGTATTCAACCGGTAATTTCGCACTATGCTAAAGGTTGGCCGGCGGTCCTGTCAAGACCGCTGTGCGCGGAGCCCTCACCATGGTAGAGTAACGTGGATTTTTCAAACCGGTTTCCCGGGGACAGGTGTTGCGGGTTTTTCTATTGATTCCGACCGGTTTTCCTGTATACTCAAATTAATTTCCAAGAAATATGTCTTTAGTCTGAACGGGTTAGAACGACATGCTATCCCGCCTGTTGAACCTGATTTTCGGCAGTAAGAACGACCGGGAGATCAAGCGCCTGCGCCCGGCCGTGGACCAGATTAACGCCTTGGAGTCGTCCCTGACTCCCCTGTCCGATCTCGCCCTCACCGACAAGTCCCAGGAGTTCAAGAAACGGTTGGCGGGCGGAGAACCGCTGGACGCGCTTCTCCCCGAGGCCTTCGCCGTGTGCCGGGAAGTCTCCCGCCGCAAACTCGGCATGCGGCATTTCGACGTCCAGCTCATGGGCGGCATGATCCTGCACCAGGGCAAGATCGCTGAGATGAAGACCGGTGAGGGCAAGACCCTGGTGGCCACCCTGGCCCTGTATTTGAACGCGCTCACCGAGAAGGGCGCCCACCTGGTCACCGTCAACGACTACCTGGCCAAGCGGGACGCCCAATGGATGGGCCCGCTCTACCATGCCCTGGGCCTCTCGGTCGGCGTGATCCAGCACGACGCCTCGTTCCTGTTTGACCCCGCCTACGACGCGCCGGACAAGCGGCTCCTGCACTTGCGGCCCTGTACCCGGCCGGAGGCCTACCGGGCGGACCTCACCTACGGGACCAACAACGAATTCGGCTTCGATTACCTCCGGGACAACCTGATCGTCAGCGACATCAACCAGTGCGTGCAGCGGGAGCTCAACTATTCGATCGTGGACGAGGTGGACAGCATCCTGATCGACGAGGCCCGGACGCCGCTGATTATCTCCGGCCCGACGGAGGAATCCACGGACCTGTACTACCGGATCAACGCCATCATCCCCCAGCTCAAGATCGAGCGGGATTACACCATCGAGGAAAAAACCAAGACCGCCGCCCTGACCGATGAAGGCAACATGCGGGTCGAAAAGTTGTTGGGCGTCGAGAACCTCTACGACCTGGCCCACATCGACCTGGTCCACCACGTCATCAAGGCGCTCCAGGCCTACGCCCTGTACAAACGGGACGTGGACTACGTGGTCAAGGACGGGGAGGTCATCATCGTGGACGAATTCACCGGCCGCTTGATGCCGGGACGCCGGTGGAGCGACGGCCTCCATCAGGCCGTCGAGGCCAAGGAAGGCGTGAAGATTGCCAACGAGAACCAGACCCTGGCCTCCATCACCTTCCAGAACTTTTTCCGGATGTATAAAAAGTTGGCGGGCATGACCGGCACCGCCGACACGGAAGCCGGCGAGTTCGCCAAAATCTACAACCTGGACGTCAACGTCATCCCGACCAACCGGGCGATGATTCGCAGCGATTACGCGGACGTCGTGTACCGGACCGAGCCGGAAAAATTCGAGGCGATCGTGGAGGAGATCAAGGACTGTTACGAGCGGGGCCAGCCGGTCCTGGTCGGCACCATCTCCATCGAGAAGTCCGAGCGCCTTTCCGGCTACCTCAAGCGCCAGGGCATCAAGCACAACGTGTTGAACGCCAAATACCACGAGAAGGAAGCCGAAGTGATCGCCCAGGCGGGGCAGAAGAGCGCAGTCACCATCGCCACCAACATGGCGGGCCGCGGGACCGACATCCTGCTCGGCGGGAATCCGGACTTCCTGTTCAAGCGCATCCTCTACCAGGACGAATCCCTCCCGGAGGACCGGCAGAAAGCCATTTTTGACGAGATCAAGAACGACTGCGAACGGAACAGGAAGGAAGTCCTGGCCGCGGGCGGGCTCCACATTTTGGGCACCGAGCGGCACGAGAGCCGCCGCATCGACAACCAGCTCCGGGGCCGGGCGGGCCGGCAAGGCGACCCCGGCTCATCCCGTTTTTTCCTCTCCCTGCAGGACGACCTGCTCCGCATCTTCGCCTCCGAGCGGATTTCCAACCTTATGCTGAAGCTGGGGATGGAGGAGGGGGTGCCCATCGAGCATCGCATGGTGACCCGGGCGATCGAGAACGCCCAAAGGAAGGTGGAGGCGCACAATTTCGAGATCCGCAAACAGCTCCTCGAATACGACGACGTGATGAACAAGCAGCGGGAGGTGATCTACCAGCATCGCCGCGCGATCCTGGTCGGGGACAACCTGCTCGAGGACCTCAAGGACATGGTCACCGAGGTGGTGGATGCCCTCGTGGACGTCTACTGCCCCGAAAACGAGTATCCGGAAGAATGGGACTACACCGGGCTCGGCGAAGCCTTCTTAGGGCAGTTCGGCCTGGAGGTGACCAAGCCCGGCGCTCACGACGGCGGGGAGGCAGTGGACCTCAAGGAATTGGGCCGGGAAGCGCTCCGGGAGGAGCTGCGGAATCAGGTCCTTGCGGCCTACGAGAAGAAGGAAAAGGAGCTGGGCTCGGAGCTCATGCGGTACTTGGAGAAAGGGTTCATGCTCCAGGTCATCGACCATCACTGGAAAGAGCACCTGCTGGGCATGGACCAGCTTCGCGACGGCATCGGCCTCCGGGGCTACGGCCAGAAAGACCCGCTGATCGAGTACAAGCGGGAAGGGTTCGACATGTTCTCG
>JBFFYZ010000340.1:0-3045 GCA_041568895.1 Nitrospiraceae bacterium | reverse complement strand
CTCCACCTTTTTACTCTTGCACGAGGGGCAGGTCGCGGCTCCGCTGCCATGCTCTTTCAGTGTCAGGACCACGAGAAATTCCTTGCCGCAGTCCAGACAGTTATAGTCGTACATGGGCACGGTCCCTCACCTTCCCCTTTCCGAAGTGCGGAACGATGAACGCGGAATGCTGAATGAAGTTCAGGCAATTCATCATTCATCGATCAGCATTCATCATTCTGCCCTGATCATGCCGCGCGTGTCCTCGCCGCGCACCATGACGATCTCGGCCATCTCCGCGAGGCGCGTGGCGACTTTTCCGAACAGGGTCTTCTCCGGGTACCGCCCCTCTGGTCCCCGATCTCCGGCTGGCACCCCCGTCAACAATTCGACCGCTTCCTCCACGGTGTTGACTGCGTAGACGGTAAAAGTGCCCCCTGCCACTGCGTCCACAACCTCTTTTCGTAAGGCCAAGTGCTTCACGTTGCGCGCGGGAATGATCACGGCCTGTTTGCCCGTCAGGCCATGCTGCTGGCAGGACTCGAAAAACCCCTCGATTTTCTCGTTGACGGCCCCGATCGGCTGCACCTCACCCAACTGATTGACGGAGCCGGTGATCGCCAGCCACTGCCGGACCGGAATCTCAGCGAGGCTGGAGAGAATCGCGACCAGTTCCGCCAGGGACGCGCTATCGCCCTCCACTTCTGAGTAGGTCTGCTCGAAGGTCAACGTGGCGTCCAGTGCGAAGGGATGGGCCCCGGCAAACTTTCCGGCTAAATACCCGCCCAAGGTCATCACCCCTTTGCTGTGGACGTGGCCGGCCAACTCGGATTCCCGCTGAATGTCGATCACACCCTTGGTGCCCACGAAAGTTCGGGCCGTGATACGGCAAGGACGTCCAAAGGCGTAATCCCCCGACAGGTGGACCGACAGGCCGTTCACCTGCCCGACCGCTTCACCCTCGAGGTCCACGATCAAGGTCCCTTCGCGAATTTCCTCCTGCACGCGCTGTTCGAGCAGATTGGCCCGGTAGCGCTTTTTGGCGATCGTAGTCTCCACGTCCGCCGCGGTGACCAGGGTACGCCCGGCGCGACCGGCCCAGAAGGTCGCCTCCCGGATCACGTCGCTCAGAAGGCTCAGGCGGAGCGAGAGCCGGTCGTGCCGTTCAGCCAGCCGCGATCCGTACCGGATCAGTTCCGCCACCGCCTCGGCGTCGAAATGCTGGAGTTTCTCCTCCCGGCAGAGTCGGGCGACAAACTGTGCGTAGAGGCGGTCGTGCGCCTGATCCCGTGGCACGTCGACGTCGAAGTCAGCCCGGACCTTGAAGATCTTTTGAAAATCCTCCTCAAAGGCCTGCAGCAAGTGGTAGAGATGCGGCGGCCCGACCATAATCACTTTCACCTGCACCGGCACGGGCTGGGGCCGAAGGCTGGTCGTGGTGAAGCCGAAGAATTCCCCCGGATCCTCGATCTTGACCTCTCCCGTTTTAATGACCCGTTTCAGCGCCTCCCAGGCGAACGGCTGCCGCAGCAAATCCATCGCGCTCAAGATCAGATAGCCGCCGTTGGCTTGCAGCACCGACCCCGCCTTGATCTCGGTAAAGTCGGTGTAAAGGATGCCCAGACGGGATTTGCGTTCGATCTTCCCGATCAGGTTCGCATAGGTGGGATGAGATTCATCGATAACCGGGGCTCCTCCCTCGGCCGGATGCTCCACGACGAGGTTGACCTGGTACCGCGGCAGGTCCGGATGCCGGCCGGCCGCCTCCAAGCCGGGGATGGGCAGGGGCGGGGTCTCTCGGTGAAGAAAATCCTTGTAGTTCGAGACCACGTCCTCGTTGACCTGGTGCAGATAGGCCAGGACCTCGTCCTGGCCCCGATAGGTTTGCCGCAGCATGTCGAACCGATCCCTAAGGACGTTCTCAACCACCTGGCGATCCATCTCGCCAAGCCGCCGCTCCGTGTCGTGGGACAGCGCATGAATGCGGACCTGAAACTCGCGAATTTCGCCCTCCAAGGCCCGTCGCTTTTCGGCGATGTCGTTGCGGTCCGCCGGCGAGAGTTTCTCCAACTCCTCATCCGGGAGGGTCTTACCCATCCGGACCGCCACGAGCCCGAATCCGATCGGGGTCTCTTCGAAGCGAAATCCCCGCGCGCGGGCGATGGACGTCAGCTCTTCGAACAGGGCCTTTTTCTTGTTGTCCGTTTCCTCCGAGATCTTGGCCTTGGCCTCCAGGTAGGCCGTGCTTTCAAACGCCTTCGGGATGTCGCTCCGGAGTTGCTCCACCAGAGCGGCCATGGCCTGTACGAACGCCCTCCCGTGTGAAGCCGGGAACGACAGGCAACAGGGCCGGGAAGTGTCCTGAAAATTGTTTACATAGCACCAGTCCACCGGAGAGGGAGCGGATTGGGCCAATCGTCGCACCCGCTCACGAGCGATCGACCACTTGCCCGATCCGATGGGGCCGGAGACGTAGAGGTTAAACCCTGGACTCTGCATGCGCAGACCGAAATCCAGCGCTTCCAGGGCCCGCGCCTGGCCCATGGGCTCATCCAACGGCGGAAGGGCGCTGGTGTCCGAAAACCCCAGTCTGGTCGGGTCCACGATCGGGGAGAGCATCGTCAGCGGAAGCTTGAATTTGTCGACTCGCTCATTCACGTCGCTGCTGCCTCAGGTAGCCTTGGGAATGACGGGCAGGGGGTTGACGGTCGTAGCCTGCGGGCCCTTCTCGCCGGGCTCGACGTTGAAGGCCACTTCCAAACCGTCCTCCAGCTTGTCGAATTCCAACCCATGGAGGGCGTTTCGGTGAAAGTACACCTCGCCGCCGCCCTCCTGAAGAATGAATCCGTACCCCTCCTTCGAAAACAGCTTGCTGATCACCCCGCGCAGGGGAACGGCCGGCACCCGGAGGTCCTTGGACGCGCGTTTCTCACGAAATTTTTTCAACTCGATTTCCACCGCCCCAAAGGCGGCGCGGATCGCCTCCTCGAAGGTTTTGTCTTCCTTCCTGGACGTGATTGTGTGACGGCCCGGCAGCGACACCACCACGAGCGCTTCCGCAACGTT
>JBFFYZ010000339.1:0-3047 GCA_041568895.1 Nitrospiraceae bacterium | reverse complement strand
TGTGTCCGCACTCATCGCGGCAGGCTGCGCCTCGGGACCAAGCGGAGCCCCCTCTTCAGCTCCGACCATGGGAGCGGCCCCGTCACAAACCTTGGAGGCCTGTCTGGCCAAAATCCCCGCCAATGCCACGTCCGGACAGCGGATGATCGCCCAGGAGACCTGCGAGCGGGATGCGGAAGCCAGGACGGGCGTCGTCGGCGCTTCAGCAGCCATGCCCAAAGCTGCCTCAGGGACCCAGGCCGATTCATTGGAAGCCTGTATGGCCAGAATTCCCAAGGATGCGTCCGGGGGACAGCGGATGATGGCCGAGGCGAGCTGCGAACGGGACCAGGCCAACCAGAAGGCCATTCGCTCCGCTCCCGGCGGCCGGTAAGACGACTCCCACATTTGATTCGGGGGCGGGCTTGCGCGACAAGGGCGCGTGGGGAGCTTGCCCCCGATTTCTTTTTTCCGCACCGGCGCAGTTTTCTCAGGCTCTCCGGCTGGACTTTTCTCCTCCCCGTTCGGTATCGTAGCATCCGTGCCCCCGTAGCTCAGTTGGATAGAGCAGCGGTTTCCTAAACCGCGGGTCGCACGTTCAATTCGTGTCGGGGGCACCACCCCGCGCTTGCGAGATCGGCCGCCATACGATTGATCCTGGCGGCCGAATAAAACACCGCAGGGGCCGGGCTCCTCCTAATCGACCTGGGTCGAGCGCCTTGTAATTGTTCTTGGCGCGAGAGAAAAACACCTTCGCGGCTCAGACCGGATGAATCCCGCGCGTGCGAAATCGGCCGCCTGGGATTCCCTGGCGGTCGAGTACACACCGCAGGGGCAGGGCACATCCGAACGGTACCGGAAAGAGCACACTAATAGTACCGCTTGACCAAGCTACCCCTTTGCGCTTAGGATGAACTCAAGACGTTTCAGCCACGCTGACTGTCGTATCCCTCATGCTTCCTGGTCCTTCCTAGCCTGACCGATTCTCCAGTCTCCGCCGCTCCAACGCCAAAATTACTCTGAGCCACCATTCACGAGGCGCCACATGAGTCCGAGGATGTACGTGGGGGGTCTGTCGATTTGCACGACCGACCAAAAGTTGGCCGAACTATGCGCGACTTACGGCACGGTCAAGTCGGCGTGCGTGATCAGGAGCACGGTCACGGATGAGTCGTTCGGCTTCGGGTTCGTCGAGATGGGCTCGGCCGCGGAGGCGAGGAACGTGATCACGGCTCTGGATGGCGCCCACTTGGAAGGGCAGAGACTCCACGTGTTCTACGCGCCGCTAAATCCGCCACGGGGAAGTAGCGGGTAATCGATTGAAAGACAGGCTAGCGAAACCACTCCAACGAGGCTTCGATGCGGACGCCCACGACCCAGGCATTGTTGAGCGTGGGATCGGTCCCTGGGTTGATGACGTATTGAAAATCGGGTTGGATCACCAAATCAGGATCCTCTATCAGTAGCGCCGCATAGGTGAACTCGAGAACGATTTCAGACTTGGTGGCTGGCCGGCCGGCATTGCGCTGGGCAGACTCGAACCGACTGCCATTTTGTGCCGCCCCCACGGCCAACCCGATTTGATCCTTGCCCCGGCCGGGAATCAGGCCCGTATAGACGGCGCCCCCGCCGAAGTAGGACGAGAAACGGTTGACTCGGGAGTCCGCCAAGCCCACCTGCGCGAACAGCGTCAGCTCCTGGGTGGGATCCTGGCGCTCCTTGTAGACGCTTCGTTCCGCCAATCCATAGACTCCATAGGTTCCCCTCCGCTGGATGGGATTGCCGGCCACGTCCACGTCGCGGAGATCATCCAGCTTGGTGGTGTAATTCCAGACCCCGACCGCGTACTTGCCGTCGTATTCCAAGTCGGCCGCCCTGCCGATCCGGCGCCGGGCTTTCCGGCGAGGTTTGGCTGCAAGAATCTGCCGTCCGGTCAACTCGGCCCGTTTTTCATCAAAGAAATCATAGGACAGTTCCGCCACGAAGAAGAGCCCATCATTCTCCCCGAAGGTGACTTCGGTACCCTTGAAATCCCCGGGATCCCCCGAAACACCGTCGAGGGCGGCGGCCCGCAACGACCAGCCCTCGACCGGTTCGACTTGAAGCCGGAGCCCCACGGCGGTGGTGGGAAAGGTGGACAAGCCGTTCCGTCCGCTCGAGGCAAATTCCGGGGTGGTGCCGAAGGAACTGTTCACGAACAGCTCCGAGGCATCACGGACCACCTCGAACTCCGACGTGACATCGTAGAGCCCGGCCAAAATTGATACTTTTTCGTTGAACAGGTTGTGCTGGTACCAGGCTTCGAACAGCTTCCACGTATTCGGCGCGGCGATATTGCTGACCCCCTGCGCGTCCCCCACGTCACGGCTCGGATTGTTTCCGTAGTTCCCGAGACCGTACACAAAAAAGGTTCCGCCCTTCCAACCCAGCAATTTTTCCGCATCCAAGGTAAGAATGAGGTCGATGTTGCCCGGAACCTCGGTCCCTCGGGACACCCCGCCCCGTACGTTGGCCAACACGTCGGTCGTGTTGACGGTTTCCAAACGGATACCCCTTCCCAATATTTGAGACCGAATTTCCTTCCATTCATGAATGGGGGATTCGTAGGGTTCCGCTCTGGCCGCGCCTGCGGCCAAGCAAAGGCCCGCCGCAAACAGGGCCGCAGCCGGAATAACATGACCGGCTCTCCTGTCACGAGGCACGCTTGGCTGTCGCCTGGGGCGTTCCCGGGGAGGTCCGTTCAACGTGAGCATCTGGCCTGACGGGCATGAAGGAGGTCCATGGGTCTTTGGTACCATTTTTCCCTCCCGACTTTCCACTTCCGGACGGGAACCCGGGAGGAAAGGGATTTACCGCGCCATGCGGTTCCTTCATAATGGCCTTGCGTAAAGCCCTTGGCGGCCCACGCTTAATGAGCAAGGGCCTGCCCCTCACGGCATGTATGGTCCGCGGCTTATAGCGTTCGCCATCCTGGCGGTTCTTCTGTACCTGGGGTCACTGCCCCCCTGGGTCCTCACGACCGCTTCGGCCATGGAACCCTGCTGCGAGATCGTCGCGATCGATCGAGA
>JBFFYZ010000338.1:0-3055 GCA_041568895.1 Nitrospiraceae bacterium | reverse complement strand
GTGGTGGGCGTCTCTTGCTTGGGCATCCCAGGAGTCTTGATGGAACTCGTCGTGGCAGTATCCATGGGCCAGGCTCTCTTGCGTGGGACTCCCCGCTCCACCAACCCCTCATGGAACCAAGCGAAACAGTGCGCTCCTGCCCGGCTTCCGGTACAAAATCGAGGCAATATTTATGCCTATAGCTTAGCAAAACCTGTGAAACAGTCATAAGTTGTTGTTTTTTAAATACTTATTAATAGTTTGTGGTCCAGAACCCCAAGATCGGCCAGGATCGGCAAGGTCAGATGGTGTTGCTCTTTAGGTGCAAACCTGGACAGTCCGTGTCTAAAGGGAGCCATTGCATGAGGTGAGGCCTTAGTCCCTCTCGGGTAAGTGGGCGGCTCGCCCCAAACCCGGAGGACCAGTGTTCGTCGACCCCGGCATCTGCCCTTTTTCTTGCCGACTCGCCTTCTCCCCGGTCAGAGGAGACCTCCCGGAAGTCTCCGATCAGCAAGAGGTCTCCGGGTCTGAAGTTGACAGTGTTTTCGACGGCGGCTTATGATACCTTCCTGTTCGTCTGGGGTCCGCTTGTTGTGATGGAGGACAGGTCATGAGCTTCACCATTACCGTTCGCGAATTGAAAGACCGGCTCGATAAAGGGGATAAAATTGTTCTCGTGGATGTACGGGAGCCTTGGGAATATTCCATGGCGAAGATCGAGGGATCCATTCTGATCCCACTCGGCACCCTTCCCCAGTCCCTGGACCAACTGGACTCGAACTCGGAGATCGTGGCCCACTGCCATCACGGGATGCGGAGTGCCGATGCGGTGGCCTTTCTGTCCCAGCAGGGGTTCAAGAACGTCAAAAACCTGGTCGGCGGGATCGACGCCTGGTCAATCCAAGTCGATCCGTCCGTGCCCCGCTACCGATAAAACTCCTTCCAGGTCCCCGAGTATTCCGACCGACACGCGGCCTCATCTTGTCGCCACGATTAGGTCTGTTGGAGTTGCCGGAAATACTCAACCGTCCGGGCGAGGCCTTCACGGAGCGTCACCCGAGGGTCCCAGCCTAATTGTTCCCGTAGCTTGGCGCTTTCCACCACGCTCCGCACCTGCTCGCCTTTCCTGGCGGGTCCGTGGATTTCCTTACACCCGGCCTTGGTCAACTCCACCAGGTACCGGAACAGGTCGTTAATGGTGGTCTCCTGGCCGGTGCCGACATTATAGGTCCCGAGGACCTCCTTCCCCATGACCGCCAGGTTGGCCTCCACAACGTCGTCCACGTAGATAAAATCCCGAGTTTGCCGTCCGTTTCCGTTGATGATGGGCTGCTCCCCGGCCAGCATTTTCTGGGTAAAAATGGCCACTACTCCCGCTTCCCCATGAGGATCCTGACGGGGGCCGAACACGTTGCTATAGCGCAGGCTGACGTACTGGATTCCGCTGATCCGCTGGTAGTATTCCAAGTAAAATTCTCCAGCTAACTTGCTGATGCCATAGGGCGAGAGGGGGCGAGTGGGATGTCCCTCCGGGGCGGGAAAGACATCCTGTTCACCGTAGATCGCCCCCCCTGAGGAGGAGAACACGGCTTTCCGGCACCCATGTTGGACGGCTTGCTCAAGGACGTTCAGGGTTCCCAGAATGTTCACTTGGGCGTCAAAGATTGGATCCTCGACCGACCGGCGGATATCCATCTGGGCCGCCAAGTGCATCACGAGGGATGGCCGTTCCTTCCGGAAGACACGCTCCAGGCGTGGGCTCAGGATATCCATTTTGTAAAACTTGGCGGCCCGGTTCAGGTTCTTTCGCTTGCCGGTGGATAAATCATCCACCACGGCTACCTCGTGGCCCTCTTGGATCAGCCTGTCGACCAAATGGGATCCGATGAATCCGGCACCCCCCGTGACCACTATTCTCATGTCGTCTCCTGTCGCTGCGCTCGGAACCACTGCACAAACTTCTGTAAGCCTTCCTTGACCGGAGTTTCCGGTCGGTACCCCAACAGGCGTCGGGCCTTGGATATGTCGGCATAGGTGATCGGCATATCCCCTGGTTCGGCCGGCAAGTGCTGAATGTGGGCTTTTTTGTCCAGGCTGCTTTCCATCAATCGGATCACCTCGCTGAGCTGGATCGTCTCCGATTCTCCCAGGTTAAAAATTTCAAAGGGGAAGGGATGATCCAAGGCCGCGAGGACCCCCTGCAGGATATCGTCAATGTAGGTAAAATCGCGTTTGGCGCTGCCATCCCCAAACACCGGCACGGGCCGACCCTCCTCCAAGAGGCGGACGAACCGGTGAATCGCCATTTCCGGTCGCTGGCGTGGTCCATAGACGGTGAAAAACCTGAGACAGGTGATCGGAATCCCATAGAGATGGTGGTAGGTATAGCAGATCAACTCCCCGGACAGCTTCGTGGCGGCATAGGGCGAGATCGGCCGGCTCAGGGGAGCGGTCTCCGAAAAGGGCACGGTGGTCACCCCGCCGTACACCGACGACGAGGATGCGAACACGAAGGTTTTCAGGGACAGGTGCCTGGCCACCTCCAACAAGATCATAGTCCCGCGCACGTTCACATCTTCGTACAGCAAGGGATCGGCCACCGAGGGCCGGACGCCGGCTCGGGCTGCGGCATGAAAGATTCGATCGACGCCGTTCTCGGCACAGAGGGTCTGCATGGCGCCCCGGTCCCTGATGTCCGCTTCGACGAGTGAAAACCGGGGATGGGTAGAGGCGTTCCGCAGGTTGGCGCGCTTGACTGCCGGGTCATAAAAGGTGTCGAAGTTATCCACGCAGAGGACGCGATCGCCCCGAGCCAACAGCGCCTCCACCACGTGGGAGCCGATAAACCCGGCCCCGCCCGTCACGAGGGTACATCCCGTGGCCGTCATGCCTGGTCCCTGATCACCCATATCACGGAACTCCCTCCCACCGAAAGGCAACCAGTATTTCCCGATTCCCCTTTTGGCCGGCGACAGGTGAATCCAGGACCCCGATTGGCTTCAGTCCAAGGCCCTCCCCGCAAGCCAGGATCTTTCGGGTCACCGCTTCCCGCTGCCGGTCATCCCGGACAATGCCG
>JBFFYZ010000337.1:0-3057 GCA_041568895.1 Nitrospiraceae bacterium | reverse complement strand
CATTATTTAGCGTTGTCCCCCAGGAGGCGGCTGGATCGGATACCCGGCGGCGACCCACGCGTTCATGCTTCCTCGGACGTTGTACACGTATTTGTACCCAAGATCGGCCAAGGTTTCCGCCGCGATGTTGCTGCGCTTGCCGGATTGGCAATAGACCACGATGTGGTGATCCGGCGTGGCTCCGATTTCCTTATGGCGGGATTTGATTTCCCGGTAATCGATGTTCAGATCGGTTCCGGGAATCACCCCGGTCCTATGTTCCTCGGGACTCCGCACGTCGATCAGAATAAATCCCTTCGCGGAGGCGGAGGGGGCTTTTTCCACTCCTGCCCGGAGCTGTTGGACGGTGAGCAGGTAGGAGTGGTAGGCCGAGACCGTGCTCGCGAGGGCGAGGATCAAGGCCAATCCCACGCCCAGGACCGCGGCGGGTCCCGGTGTTATCGATTTGACCGTGGTCAACAGGCTCGAGGTGTTCATGGTACCGCCTCCTCTTCCAACGTGTCTCTCACAACCAACGACAGGGCCGGCGCAGGCTCGCCCACCCGCTTGCCTTGCTACACCCTGTATCATAGGGCCGTCATGAAAGCATGGTCAAGGACCGTCGGGATGGCCCTGGTTCTGACCGTGGCTTGTCTGGGCTGCGCGGAGGGCGTAAAGCTGGTCCGGGCATCGGAGTCTGGGGGGATCGTCATCTATCCATATAAGGAGGGCCAGGGGGCGCTGGTGTCCTCCCATCGCTCCGAGGCCATCCAGATGATCGAGCGGCATTGCGGCGGATCCTATTCCGTTGTCCGGGAGGGGGAGGTGAGGGGCCGCACCCGAGTTGTCGAACAGCAAGGGATCAGTGAGGTCGTGCGAGAGCCTCGCTGGGGGCTTGAATTTCGGTGCAAACGGTAGCCCCACCGCGAGGCCGGTAGTCCCGGTCAGGTCGCTTTCAACAGGACCATGAGCTGCTGAATCTTGAGGAGGCTCAGGACGGCCAAACCCTGGGCTTCCAGGATGGCGCGCGCATTCTGCTCCTCGCGGTCCACGATGACCAGCGCGTGCGCGACCTCCAGACCGCCCTGGCGGGCCGCCTGGACCGCCTTGAGAACCGATCCCCCGCTCGTCAGGACGTCATCCACAATCAACGCGCGGTCTCCCGGTCGGACGGCCCCCTCGATCAGTTTTCCCAGGCCGTGGTCCTTGGCCTGTTTTCGAACCACGAAGGTTCGCCACTCCCGTCGAGGGCTCGCCTGAAAACCGAAATCCGAGATGGCCGTGGCGATGGGGATGGCGCCGATTTCCAATCCCCCGAGGCAGTCCAGCCGTAAGTCTTTGATGGTCTCGAACGCCAGCTGGGCGACCACCCGTCGGGGCCCCGGATGGGCCAGGAGCGCACGACAGTCCACGTAGTAGGGGCTCCGCACACCCGACGCCAGGGTAAATCCGCCGGCGGGGTCAAATTGAAAGGAGTGGGTCGAAAGAAAGGCTTTGGCGAGCTCGTCTGTGAGCCGAGTGAGCATGGGCCTCCCGCGCAGGGTTCTGTGAGCGGGCGATCATACCGGGAACGAAGCAAGCGATCAAGGGCGGCCAGCCGGAGGAAGCGACCATGCCGAAAGGGGGAAGGGGAGACTCAGCGGGTTAGGGTTTGACTATGCCTTCGAGGGCATTGGACGGCGCGCCCAGCAATCCGCAGTGCCCCTCCGCGGAATCCAACAGAGAAAAGATCGATTCGAACTCGTCCTCGAGTTCCGTCACGCCGGTGTCATAGGCAAATTGTTTGCTCTGGCAGCCATCCCGGGAGACGTCATACAAATCCGGAAATTTCCGGCAATATCGAAGGTCTTCTTTCTTGGCATCGGCGGTTCGGGCCGCGTCCGACGCGCTCGCGGCTGCACGACTCAAGCGGTCTAGCTCCTCGGCACAGGACGCCAGATCGGAAGAATGGACCTGTATGGGCAGGCCGAGGACCAGGCCCAGGGCCAGGCCAGACAGGATCCTTTTCATCTCGTTATCGGTGGACGGACTGTTTTTCATCTCGCGGGCTCCTGCTAGGAGGTTTGTCCATCGAGGCTTCTGAGCCCCCGAAAACTAGCCTAGCACCCTGGGACCCAACATGCCAGCTTTCCACCCAGACAAGGACAGACAGCCCCCCCGTTGGGGGAGGGTCGATTGGCCGGAGTGGGAACAGGGAGAGGAAGTCAGAGAGCTGCGCACGGTCTTCATCGGTTAATGGTGTCGAAAGGGAGAATCGCGAAAGACATGCGAAGGGAAGGCGATGGTGCCGAAGCCGGGATTTGAACCCGGACACCCTTGCGGGCGCCAGACCCTGAATCTGGTGCGTCTGCCAGTTCCGCCACTTCGGCACGCGAATCAGCGGCGAATTATCCCTGATTGAACCTCTGCCGGTCAAGCGACGGCCCGGCCTTCGGTTTGGCTCAGGCACCGCCGTCACCCAGGGGCGCGAAGGGGCGATCCCGCGGAAGAAGGTTGAGCAGGCGGCTGCGATGAGGCCGACGACTTGGGAACGGCCCCCGCCAATGCGTCGGCGAAGGCCCAGGCTTGAGGAGCTGGGATGTCGCGGCTGTCCCCGGACAGGACGATCCGTTCACGCACCAGGCCGGCGGCGGCGAGCAGCAAGGGGGCGGGGATGTGGGTGGCTTCGTCGGCAAGCAGGATGTCGAATCGAACGCGGTCGAAGACCGGGTCCGTGGCCACCCGGGCGGCGGTTGTGACCACCACGCGCCTGTTCTGGATGAACGCCTGGCGGTTCGTGCCCTCTTCCGCGGCGAGCATTTCCCGGATCTTTCTGGTTCCCCCTAACCGTTTGATCTCATCCTTGAGCTCGCTGTACTCCGGACGCAGGTCCTTGGGAATGGCCGCTTCCGGTGAGAGTTCCTCGATCCGCCGTTTGGCGACATCCAGCTCCCGCATCAGGCCCTTGATCTGGGCTTGATACAGGACCTTGTATTCGCCCAGGGTCGCCACGTTTTTGCCGATGGTCTGCATGGCCAAACGCTTCCAGATCGGGATGGCCTCGTACTCGGCCAAGGTCTTGTCGATCTCCTTGATCTT
>JBFFYZ010000336.1:0-3073 GCA_041568895.1 Nitrospiraceae bacterium | reverse complement strand
CTGGCAGCGTTGGAAGAGCAGTTTCAGGCGGAAGCGGCGGCGCTGACGGGGCAAGATCCCTTGACGGACCGGCTGGAGACCGTGGCGGTCCGGCCCACCAAGGCCGGGATCACCGTGCGCCTGACCGCCTTGGCCTGGGCGCCCTTCTGGCAGAGGGGAGAGGAACTCATTTCGGCCTGGCAGTAAAGTCGGGAGACGGTTGATGGGCGATGGGTATCCACCCTCTCTTAAAAGTTCACCCGCAGATTGACCATACCGCCGTAGAACGTGGTGTTGTAGCTCCCATCCACGGTAGGATTGGCATTCCCGCTGACCGTCCGCGGCTCGTAGAGTAAGACGCGAAACGCCGTATCAATCCCGATGGCTTTCGGAGCAAACCAGCCGCCTCCCGAGCGGCCGCATTCGATCAGGCCCAGAAAATGTCCGTTCCCCTTGCACAGGAACCCCAGCCCGATCGACACGGATTGGCTGTCGGAATCGGGGATTTCCGGGTTGAAGGAGCTGTCCGGGATCGGGGTCTGTGAATTCGAATATCCCCCGCGCAGCGCGATTTCCCATTGCGGTAACACCTGGGGCTTCAACCATTTATATTCGGTTCCGATCATGACTGTATAAGTATTGCGCCAATTCTGCGGAGCCGGGACGGTCACCCCGTTTGACAGCCGCACATCCAAGTTCCGAATCGATTTCCACCCCGTGAAATCCACGTCCAACTCCATCTTCCATTCGTGCTCCTTGTCCCGGACCGGCCAGATGGCGATGGCCCCCGTGTAGGTCTGCGGCAGGACGATGGTCTGAGAGGCGTCCGCCGCGACCGTGCCGTTCACGAGGAATTGGCCCTTGTTATGGAAGGTCGCCTGGCTGCGATACACGAGCCCGACATTGACCAGCGGTTTGCCTTCGTCATTCCGGAACGGCGTGTAGAGCAGGCTCACGTTGAATCCTGCCGCGGTATCCCGGCCATTCACCTCCAGTTGGGCACCAGCCGGAGCGAGACCGCCCGGTGAGATGGAATCTCGTTGCAGCTGTCCCTCCCCCCAGAAATTGAAGAAGGTATAGATATCCGCCCCGACCCCAACGGAGAGCTGATCGTTCACCTTGTACGCAATGGTAGGCTTGATGTCGGTCATTTCCATGGCCGCGAAGGTGCGGGCCGTATTAAACGGGCCATTTTGGGGCCAGCGCATCAAGGTGCCGAAAGGCGTCACCACTCCCAACCCTACCGACAGATTCCCAAGTTGGGAAAAGCCCAAGTCCTTCAGGTTCGCCGTCAGGTAGATGTTGGGAGGGGGTGGGTACGCGAGACTGCCGTCAAAACTGCTTTTCGCCGTCGCGCCGGCGGCGTTTCGGAAGGAGCTGGACCCGCCGACGAGAAGAGTCCCAAATGAGAATTGGACGCCACGCAATTGGGTCATGCCCGCAGGATTGTAGTACACCGCCGAGGCATCATCGGCCTGGGCGGTAAAGGCATTGTTTTGCCCCATTCCCGAGGCGCTCTGATCATAAATGCGGTTGGCCCCCGCTTGGACGGAAGCGGGTAAGACGATCAGGATCAAAGACAACACGAGGGTGATCGACAGGGTGAGCGGCCGGACCCAGCTTCCCCGGCCTTTGGGAAGGATCGGATGAGCCCGGAATGGTCCCGTAACCTGTTTCACAGAGTCCTGCCCGCCGGTGCCTTGTTCCCGCACGCTCCTCCAACCCCGTTTGGTGTCCAAGGTGGCCTCCTCCGCCGAGTGACAGGATGGCGACGTTCTCGGTCAACAGCCTGCCCATGTTCCCTAGGCTAGGCAGGTGGCAGAAGCTGCAAAAGAGCGGCCAAACCTAGCCGGTCTCAGGTCCCCTAACTTCAATAACCACAAGCCAAGATAATGGTCTCGTAAAGATAAAGAAATTCAAGGCTTTTTATCATGGCTGCCACCGGCTGGAGGTCTTCTGGGCGGGACTGGGTGCCCAGGGATTGACACCCCCTCTGGCCCCTCCTGCACATTTCAGTACAGGGCGTGGGGTTTGTGTGACTGACCCCACCCTTACGGGTGGTTCCGGTCTTTCACCATCAGTAGGTCGGTCCAGGCGAGGAGAATAGCCGGCCCCGGAAGGCCGGGAGTGCATCGGAGGAAGGGCAGGGAAGGACTAGGGTTGATGAGGGGAAGCATCCGGACGGCCCGGCTGGTCCATGAGCACTTCGAGCACCTTGCGAATCAGGTCCTCGGGAGTGAAGGGCTTTTGGATAAAGGCGAGGCCGGGGTCCAGTCCCCCGTGTCGGATGATCGTATCGTCCGTATAGCCGGACATGTACAGAAGCTTCGTCTCCGGCCGTGAGGCCCTCAGGCGTTCGCCGAGCTCCCGGCCACCCATGCCCGGCATGACCATGTCGGTGATGACCAAATGGATCGGCCTTTGGTGTTGCTCGGCTATCTGAAGCGCTTCCTGTCCATCCCGAGCCTCCAGCAGGTGGTACCCGTGGGTGTGAAAGATCGTTCGTGCCAATCCTCGGATCATCTCCTCATCTTCGACCAGCAAAATGGTTTCGGTCCCTCGAACATCCGCGGTCTGGGTGAGGTCCGCGTCGGCAAGTCCCAATTCCTCCGCCACCCGTGGGAAATAGATGAAGAACGCCGTCCCCTGGTCCGGCTCGCTCGACACCCGGATATGTCCTCCGCTTTGCATGACGATGCCGTACACGGTGGAGAGGCCCAGTCCTGTCCCTTTGCCGGGCCCCTTGGTCGTGAAGAACGGCTCAAAAATACGGGCCTGGGTTTCGGCGTTCATGCCATGGCCCGTATCGCGCACGGTCAGCAAGACGTACCGACCGGGCTGAAGAGAAGATTCCGCGGGAAGCGACTGCCTGTTCAGATCCACCCCCTTGGTTTCGATGATCAAGTGCCCACCCCTCGGCATGGCGTCCCTGCCGTTCACCGCCAGGTTCATGATGACCTGCTCAACCTGACTCGGATCGGCCTTGATCGGACCCAAGGCCGGGTCGGGTGTGATATCCAGGGTGATATCCTCCCCGATGAGTCGTCGCAACAATGGCTCCAGGTTGATGAGAACCGTGTTCAAGTCGAGCACT
>JBFFYZ010000335.1:0-3074 GCA_041568895.1 Nitrospiraceae bacterium | reverse complement strand
TTCAAGGACGGGAAGTCTGCCCTCGCCGCCGTCGAGCGCATCCGCCCCACGGTGATCATCGCCGATTACCACCTGGATAGCATGGCCTTCCCGGAACTCTGCAATGGGTTCCGAAGCAACGACCTGTGTGCCCATACCCCCATCATCGCGCTCCTCAGCGCTTCTGACCGTCTGGACGAGAAACACCTCAAGGATCTCGGGGTTAAAGCTTTTTTGAAAAAACCTCTTCACCCGGAGGACTTGGTAGAGGCGATCAAGAAGGTTCGCCGGACTGCGCCTCGTGAAGCCCCGACCCAACAGGAGTCGTCACAGGCCCCGGCGGAACAGGTGCCCGTTCACAAAGACGAGCCCGCGCAAGAGCCGGCCCCGGAACTATCCGCTGCATCCCCTCCTCCGAGTCCGGAGCCAAAGAAGCCGGCGGTTCAACTGAGGGCCGACCCCGGCCTCAACGTCCCCCCACCGGAAGAACCGCCTCCTACGGAAACACTGGTCACTCGTGTCATGGAGCCGCCCTCGGCCAAGGCCACAAGCCCACCCGAGCCACCGCCTTCCCCCGAACCCCTCACGGCCACGCCGCCTGACTCCCAGCCCACCGCCGAGGCAAAGGCTGAGGCCCCGCTCAAATTTGAGTTCAAAGCCCCGGCCAGTCCAGGCCCAGAAGCCTCGGACAATCCCCAACTCTCCGAGGAGGTCGCCTCCGTCGAATCTCCCCAGGAACGGGCCGACCCAGCCGAGAAACCGCCCAGCGCGTCTGCGTTCCAACTGGCCCCCGAGCCGATGACCGAGCCCGACTCCAAGCCGATGCCCAAGCCCGACCCCGAGCCATCGGTCAAGGCCGACTCTTCCGCTGGTGACCCGATGCAGGGCCTGGTCTCCCGGCTTCTGGAAGCGACCGCCATGCGGGTGGACCAGACACTCACGGAACAACTTCAAACTCTGGTCGCCCTGGAAGTCCAGACGCAGATAGCCAAGGGCGCCGGCACTCCTAGCGCCCAACCGCAGGGCGAGAGCTTATCCCGTGAACAGATCAGTGACTTGGTCCAGGAGACTGCCCACAAAAAAATTCCCGATCTGGTGACGCAACACCTGGCCGATATGGAGCTGACCTTGCAGCAAAACCTGCAGAACACCGTCACCACCCTTGTTGGCGAGTTATCCGAGAAGCTGCGCCAAAGTTCACCGGAGGACGAGGTGCGGAAGCAGCTCCCGGACCTCCTGAAGGAACCGGGAGGGGCCATGGACCAATTGGTGAAAGAAGCCGTGGAGGAGGCTCTCGCGCGACACCTCCGCCCCGTGGCTGAAGAAATGTTCCGTGATATAGGACGCGAAGTGGCCCAGGAAGTGATTGCGTCGACCGTGCAGGACATCGTGCCGTCCCTGGCCGAGGCTGAGATCAAAAAAGAGATCGAACGGCTATCCTCTTCCGCCTGACACCTTCCTCGCTTACCGTTTTCCCTTTTTCGTCCGCCTGGCTTTGGCCAGCGCCCTCATCCGCTCCCGGTTCTTTCGATGTTTCCGCCGAAGCACGCGGTCCTTTTCACGCCCTGTCGCCATAACAAGAACTCTCCTTCTCCCGCTCGCGGTTTGCCCAACGGGCCGACTCCTTCGGCCATCGCGGCGGGTTCTATAACACAGCTTCCCTCCAGCACACAAGCCGCGGAACGTCGGAGAGCGACGCAGAGACCGGTTGCCTTGCGAGGGTCCAACCCCCATGTTAAGATGCCGCCCCATTACATGAACTGGCACGACACGGTGGCGCCGGGCAGTCACCCTGTACGTATTTCTCGTGGTTTCTTGCCCTATGGCCGAATTAGAAAAAACCTACGAGCCGCAGCAGGTCGAACGCCGCTGGTACCAGTTCTGGACCAAGCACGGCTACTTTCAGGCCTCCGCAAACCGATCGGGGACTCCCTACACGATCGTCATTCCGCCCCCCAATGTGACCGGTTCCCTTCACATCGGCCACGCCCTCAACAACACGATTCAAGACATCCTGATCCGGTGGCGCCGGATGCAGGGGCGTAACGCGCTCTGGGTGCCCGGCACCGACCACGCGGGCATCGCGACACAGAACGTCGTCGAACGCCAGCTGACGACCGAGGGCACCACGCGGGAAACGCTCGGACGGGCAGCCTTCATCCAGCGTGTCTGGGAGTGGAAAGCCCAGTCCGGAGGCACCATTATCGAGCAGCTCAAACGCCTGGGGGCTTCCTGCGACTGGTCTCGCCTCAGGTTCACCATGGACGAGGGCTTGTCAAAGGCCGTGCGGGACGTCTTCGTAGGACTTTACGAAGACGGCCTGATTTATCGGGGCGAGCGGTTGATCAACTGGTGCCCCCGCTGCCTGACCGCCTTGTCGGACATCGAGGTCCAACACGAGGACACCTCGGGTCAGCTCTATCATATCCGGTATCCCCTGGCAGACAGGTCGTCCGAATCTCTCACGGTGGCCACCACCAGACCGGAGACAATGCTGGGCGACACCGCGGTTGCGGTCCATCCGGAAGATGACCGTTACAACCGTCTGATCGGACAATTCGTCACACTCCCCCTGACCAATCGGAAGATCCTCATCGTGGGTGATTCCATCCTGGTGAACCGTGAATTCGGCACCGGCGCAGTCAAAATCACGCCGGCCCATGACTTCAATGACTTTGAGGCCGGGGAACGACATCGGCTTCCCCGCTTGGGCATTTTGGACCTCCATGCCCGTCTCGATCCTCAGAAGCTCCAGGAGGCCGAGGTGGAGGAAGGGGTCCGGGCCCGTATCAACTCCCTGTCGGTGCTGAAGGCTCGCCCGCTTATCGTGGAGGCCCTCACGCAGCAGGGCTACCTCACCACGACCGAAACCCACAAAATGGCGCTCGGAAAATGTTACCGATGCAAGACGGTCGTGGAGCCCCTGCTCTCCCCTCAGTGGTTCGTCAAGATCAAGCCCCTGGCCGAGCCGGCCATTGCGGCGGTCGAGGCCGGCCGGATCCGCTTTGTTCCCGAAACCTGGACGAACAACTATCTGGGCTGGATGCGGGACATCAAGGACTGGTGTATCTCACGCCAGATCTGGTGGGGCCATC
>JBFFYZ010000334.1:0-3076 GCA_041568895.1 Nitrospiraceae bacterium | reverse complement strand
GGCTCGGTCATAGGTGGCGCCGGTAGGATTGCAGGGGCTGTTGAGGATGATCGCCTTGGTATTGGGCGTCAGGCGGTGCTTCAGGGCGGCCGGGCTGATGGCGTAGCCCTCCGATTCGGAGGTCTGGAGAAACACCGGTGTGGCATCGTTGAGAAGCACCTGATCCTGGTAAGACACCCAGAACGGGGAAGGGATGATCACCTCATCGCCGGCTTCAAACAGGGCTTCCGCAATATTATAGAGCGTGTGTTTCGCGCCGCAGGACACCAGGATTTGCCCGGGCTCGTAGGACAGACCATGATCCGCGTGCAATTTTTCGGTGATGGCACGCCGCAGTTCCTCGATGCCCGAGGAGGCGGTGTACTTGGTATACCCTTTTTGAATGGCGTCGATCGCCGCGGCCTTGACGAACTCCGGCGTGTCGGCGTCGGGCTCGCCCGAGGCAAAATCGACCACGTCGATGCCTTGAGCAATCATGGCCTTGGCCGTGGCGGTGATGCTGAGGGTCGGAGAAGGCACGATGCGTCCGGCACGCGCAGCCAGCTTCATGGTCGCGGCCTCCCCATTCGGCCCGCCAACCGTTTGGCCACCTCGGGATGGAGAAAGTCTTCCAGGTTTCCCCCCAGGCCGGCCACCTCCTTAATGATGCTGGAGGTGACATACGCGTATTCCTCGCTCGGCATGAGAAAGACCGTCTCCACCTGGTGATCGAGCTTCCGGTTCACCAGGGCCATTTGGAATTCGTATTCGAAGTCGGAGATGGCTCGCAGACCCCGGATGACCGCGTGGGCGCCCCGCCGTTTGACGTAGTCGACGAGGAGGCCTTCGAAAGGTTCCACCTCCACCCGGCTCACTTCCTTGGTCACGACCTTCACCATGTCGACCCGTTCGGCGAGGTCGAAGAGAGGCCGCTTATTGGGATTGGGGGCGACCGCCACGATGACGGAATCGAAGATCCGCAGGCTCCGGACGATGATGTCCATATGCCCGTGGGTGATCGGATCGAAGGTGCCGGGATAGACGCCAATTTTCATGCAACCGGATCCCCCTCTGGCGAAAGCCCGAACACCGAGAGGGTGGTATCCCCATAACGGTACTGACGAACCCGGTTCAGGCGGTCTATATGGGGCGGGATGGATTGTTTGGTGCGGTGCTCCAATATCACGATGGAATCCGCGGTGATGATACCAGCCTGGCTGAGGGATGGCAACAGGACGTCGGCGCTGGTGGTCTCATAGGGGGGATCGGCGAAGACGATGTCGAATGTTAAGGCCAGCTTCGCCGGGCCTTGAAGAAACGTCTCCGTCGTGCAGGCCCGGACGTCGGCGGCGTCCATTAGACCGCAATGTTGCAGATTGGACCGAAGGAGGTTGAGGGAAGTGGGATCCGCTTCCACGAAGGTGGCGGTCTGGGCGCCGCGGCTGAGAGCCTCGATCCCGATCGCCCCGGTTCCCGCATAGAGATCCAGCACTCGAGCCCCGGTCACGCGAGCCCCTAAGATGGAAAACAGGGCCTCTTTCACCCGGTCAGAGGTGGGACGGACCTGCTGCCCCTTTGGCCCCAACAGCCGACGCCCCTTGTGGGACCCGGCAATGACACGCACTGGCACCTCTAGTAGGAGTCAAACGATTCACGGAGTGAGCGCCGAACCATAGCACACGATTTTTTGAGGGGTCAAGGGAAGGGAGCGGTGCTTTGACCGGCAGGGGCCCCTTGGCTATAATCCTGCCGCCGAGGTGGCCGGGGAGGGAGACGGGGAGAAACCCGGTCTCCTCCGGCTGGGAACGGTTCGTGGCCGGCGTTGAAGCAAGCGCGTTGTTCTGGCGCGGGAATTTTGTCTAGCGGGTGGTCACCGGGTGCAGATCCTGGGCGGCAGTGCTTTTCCGCCGGTTCATGGAAATGGTGCGATCGATGATCGAACCGCAGTTGATGCATTTCCATGCATAAAAGATGAGGAAGAAATCCGAGAAGCGCTCCAGCATCATCAAGCCCTTACATTTAGGACATTCCATCGGATCCTCCTGGGTGTCAAGAACTGCTCACGGAGCATAAAGAAAAGCAAATTTTGGACCATGAAATGACTTCCAATGATTTCAACTACTTACAGTTTTGAATCTTTTTGAATTCTGACCAAAGCTACAAATTTCGTCACATTACCCAGTAAATTTGGCCATAAAGGTGCACAGTGCCGAAAAAATACCGGAAAGGGGGCATCAGCCAATGGCCGGAAGGGGAGCGCCCTCGGGAACGCCTCCTCCGGGAAGGGCCAGCCGCCCTGTCCGATGCTCAATTGTTGGCCATTCTGCTGCGGGTGGGGCGTCCGGATTCCTCGGCCGTCCAGGTGGCCGTCGAGTTGCTCCAGCAATTGGAGGGACTGCAGGGATTGGCCAACCGTGGCCTGGACGAGTTGTGCCGGGTGCCGGGAATCGGTCCGGCCAAGTTTGCCCAGCTTCAAGCCGCGATGGAATTGGGGAAGCGGGCCCTTGCGGCCCCGCTCTCCACGGGGACCAAGATTCGATCCAGCGCGGACCTGTTTCGGCATTACGGTCCCCTCCTACGGGACCTTCGCCATGAAGTGTTTAAGCTCGTCCTCCTGGACGCCAAACACACTATTATCCGGGATGTCACGGTTTCGGAGGGCAGCCTGACCCTCAACATTGTGCATCCTCGAGAAGTGTTTAATCAGGCTGTGCGGGAATCGGCGGCAGCGGTCATTTGCCTCCACAACCATCCGAGCGGAGACCCCGAACCGAGCGTGGAAGATCGGACTCTGACGGCGCGCCTCGTTCAGGCCGGTGAGGTCTTGGGAATTCCCCTTCTGGATCACCTGATTCTCGGGGACGGTCGCTACGTGAGCTTCGCGGATCGAGGCTGGCTGCATTCCAGCGGGGGCGGGGAGACAGAGGAGGCCCTTGGGAGTTCCCCCGAGAGAACACCGAGCCGGCCAGGCTCATGGGAACGAAGCAAGACAGCCCGATCCCCGCGGCGATCCCGCCGGACGTCTGGGTAACACCCCGGAGCCCCGACCCCAAAGGGGTCGAGGTGGAAATATCGAGGTGTATGGGTGGAACTGTCC
>JBFFYZ010000333.1:0-3094 GCA_041568895.1 Nitrospiraceae bacterium | reverse complement strand
CGTTTCGCCCCCGTGAGGGCTTCACGGCCATGTTCCGCACCAGAACCTGTCCCAGCTCCTTGATGACGGCCGGGTCATTGCGGGTCTTGGCGAGGAGCATGATCCCCTCCATGGAGGCCACCAGGGCCTGGGCGGTGGCGCCGACGTTGGTGACGGCAATTTCCCCCGCGGTTTGGGCCTCGCGCAACAACCCTTCGATCACATCCGAAAACTCCCGAAAAATCCCGTCCATTTTCTTACGGAATCCTTCATCCTGCGTGCTCAATTCGATGGCCAGGTTCCCGAACGGACAACCATGGACCCGGCCGGTCTTGGCCTTCGAGGCACATTGGGCCTCATAGAAGATCTCAAAACACCGTTCCAGTTGCTTCATCGGGGACAGCTTGGAGGACAACACTTGATCTTGAATGAGCCGCTTGGTCTGGTTCCACTGCTGCTCCATGGCTTCCAGAACCAAATCACGTTTGGATGGGAAGAAGTGATAAAAGCTTCCCTTTTTCACCCCCGCATGCTCGCAGAGCTCCTGGACACCCACGTCTCCGTAGCTGCGGGCATGCATCAGCTCCAGTGTGCTGGACAGGAGTTTTTCTCTCGTGTCGGTGACTTGACCCATATTCGTCTCAAGGCCTCAGTTGACCGGTCAGTCAAACTATAACCAGCAGCTTACCCCCTGTCAAGCGCTGGGCTCATTAAAAAGTTTTTTTGAACTACCAGTTCTCAGAACCTGGTTCCCCCTTGCAGGGACCCACGATCTCGGGTGTGACCCATCCCCCGTAGTAGGACCCTGGCTGCGGGTCCACCCGGGTATCGCCCACATAGCAGGCGTCCATCGGTCCCGGATAGAAGGCCAGGTATCCCCGGATTGCCTCATACCCCGGAGCCGGTTCCGGATAGCTCCAGGCCGCGTGGGGAGCCACCCGGTCTCCCACCCGGAGGGACCAATACCGCGCGACCCCTTTCCACTCGCACAGGGTGGTCTGGGAGGAAGGCTCCAAAAATTTTTGTAGCACGTCCTCGGGCGGAAAATAATACGTCGGCGGGCTTGCAGTCTCGATTACGCGGTAGCCTCGGATGCTTTCCGCCACCACCACGCCGCCGAACTCGACGCGGAGACGCCGCGAAACCGGTTCTACGCGCGGGGGACGCGGGTAATCCCAAACCGATTCCTGGCCCGGACCAGGTCGCTTTATTTGCGTAGGCTTTCGGCGAATCAGGGCTCACCCCCTTCCCAAATAACCGCTGGAGGCCATCGAAGAATCGGCCATGCGGTGCATCACCGTCCCTTGATGTATACCAAGATCTTTTTGTGCCTGAAACCCCTTGGGATCGAACTGGCGGCCGAAGCGGTTCGCCGGGCCGGCCACCGGTCTTGAAGGGTTGCATTTGAAGCCCCGTTGAGCCTTTCGAAATCTGTACCTTGTCCTACTCACCGGCAGGTGGACCGGGCCCGTGCAAACACCATTAACGGAATGACCACGAGGCCGGTCATACCCAGGATCCCGAGCCAGGTCCCGGCGTAGAGGGCCAAGAGCCTGCTCGCCATGCCGACTTCCGGCCCGCTCATGGTGGCATAGACCTCGAGCCCCAAACCGCTTAGCAACAACAGAGCCAGCGCCCCCACCGTTTTATTCACGCCCCTGAAGAGACAATCCCATCGATCAGCGCGTCGCATGAGTCACCTCATTTTTTTCCACATCCGTGGTGCCTTTCTTGTGTGTCTTCGTGGGACCGATTTCGTTACCTGTTCCTTGTCAGGCCCCGAACTGTGCATCCACGGGCGTGTGCGCCATGTGGTTGACATAGTTGGAGATGGTCTTGAGCCCGATCAGCGCGACGATTTCATAGAGTTGGGCCCGATTCAGCCCCTGTCGTTCCAGTTCCTTAAGGTCTGCCGATTCCAGCCACCCCTTCTTTTCCAGAACCACCCTGCTCGCCCGGACCACTTTGCCCACCTCCTCCGTTTCCGGTACCAATCCTTGCCGGATGGCTTCCAGGTCCTCCACGGAAATTCCCACCTTGCCACCCAGCCACCCGTGAGCGGCCTGACAGTAGTGGCAGCCGTTCGCGGTGGACACCGTCAGGGCGACCGCTTGTTGCTGGCGTGGCGTCAGCTCCCCCTGCGACAGCGCCTCCATCCCTTTGATATAGACCAACAGGGTGGCCGGGCTGACCTTCATTTCCTTAAACAGGTTCGGAACGAATCCCAGTTGCTTTTCGAATTGAGCCAACAGCGGTTCAATCAGTTGAGTCGAGGTGCTGGCGGCCATAGCTGTGTCCTCCTTTTCCACGATAGAATGTTGACCATTTGGTCTATTGGCACCCTAAAAACTAAGGGGACTGATTCGTGAACCCGCGTATGGCCGGCGAACAAGGTGCCTTTTCGGCCATCAACAGCTTCCACAGCCTTCCCACAGGGTTGCCGGTCCAATCCTTCATCCACGGATACTCAACCCCTCAAATACTAGTTGACCGGTCGGTAAAGATTAATCCTCTTTAAGCGACCTGTCAAGACCCCCAATGGGGTCGATAAAAAAATAGGGCCCTGGGTTGGTTCGTAAGCCGGGTGGAGGGGTCGTATCAGGAGAGCGCCCTGCAGGCGTGCTTGGCGTTCTTATTGAGGAGTGGGTGAAAAAGCACTTGCCGGAATGGGTCCGAAGCTGGAGGGAATTGGGTCGAGAGGCGGGCGGAAGGCGGGGACGGCTAGCTCCAGGTCACGTCTTCCTGATTCAGCAAAAAGTCAATCAGTTCGATGCCCTCCAGCACCGCCACCTGCTCGTGCTCGGTCATCGCGAGGATAGCCCCAATGGGACGGCCCACCTCCAATTCATCCAATGGCGGGATCCCGTGGTGCTGAGGCCGTTCGTGCTCTGATCGATAGCTGGCCATATTCCACTCTCCAAACCCGTGCTTGAACTATACCATACGGGATTCGGTCCTTGTGGATCCCAACTAATTCCTGCATTTTCAAGAGGTTCACTTGAGGAAGGGGTTGGCCGCCATTTAGGGAGCGCCGTTCACCGGCGCCAGGGCTCCGAGGTAGGGGAAGCCTCCAATGCGCGTCACCGGGGAATCCGATCGCAGCCGAAAATCATCG
>JBFFYZ010000332.1:0-3096 GCA_041568895.1 Nitrospiraceae bacterium | reverse complement strand
GTGGTCCGAATCAACTCCAGGTCCGTCGAGAACAGGTTGCGGATGTCATGGATGCCCAGCGCCACCATCGCCATCCGGTCCAACCCCAGGCCCCAAGCGATGACCGGCACCGTGACGCCGAGGGGATACGTGACCTCCGGCCGGAACAGTCCGGCTCCACCCAACTCCATCCATCCGAGACGGGTGTGCTTGACGTGCAGTTCCACCGACGGCTCGGTGAAGGGAAAGTACGCCGGCAGAAAGCGGCTCTCTTTGGCGTGGGCCATTTCCCGAGCAAACAGGTCCAACAGGCCGAGCAACGTTCGAAACGTGATGTCCTCGCCGAGCACGATGCCTTCGATTTGAAAAAAATCCGGTGCGTGAGTGGCGTCCACTTGATCGTAGCGAAAGCACCGGGCGATGGAAAAATACTTGCCGGGTACGGCCGGTCCGGAGGCCAACGTCCGTGCCGAGACGGCGGTGCCCTGGCTTCGCAGGATCAGGCGCCTGGCCCGGTCCATATCGTAGTCATAGCCCCATCCGGTTGAGCCGGTCTTGCCGCCATTCCGGTGGGTAGTCGCCACGCGCTCCAGGCAGGGGTCGTCCGTCGGCTGGGCGTGCGTCGGCTCTTTGACAAAGTACACGTCATGAATTTCACGGGCCGGATGGAACTGAGGCATGTACAGGGCATCCATGTTCCAAAACTCGGTCTCCACCAGGGAGCCCCGCATCTCCTGGAACCCCATGCTGACCAGCTTGCGTTTCACCAGGTCAAGGAATTCCCGATAAGGATGCCGTTTCCCTGCCTGGTGCAGCGGGGGCCGCAGACTGATGGTGTATTTGCGGAACCGTTTGGTGCGCCAGGCGCCGTCCTTCAGCAGATCGGGACTCAGTTGGGAGACCTCCTCCTGAGGGCCTTGTTGAGCCAGGCTCTGGACGGCAGCCTCGCCCTCGGGAGTCAAGACAAACCAGCGTTCCACCCGGTTGGTCACCCGAAAGGGCTCCTGACTCTTGCCCCGCTTGACGGAGAACTGCTCGATCGTCCGTTGGGCCTGCTCCGGAAAGGCGGACACCGCCCGAGGCGCCCCGCGCAATTGCACCAGGACGGCGCGCAGGGATTCTGCGGTCTGGCTGGACGCCCCGGTAGCCTGGATGTAACCGCCCTGGACCATCTGGATCGACCCTTCCTTTTTGAGGCAGCCGATCGCGGTGCTCATCTCGCCGGGCTCGATGTGTTCACGGGATTGAATTTCCTGGATCGAGAGTTTTTTGCCACTCTTGGCGGCCTCCCGCACGGCGGAGAAGATCCGCTCCACGGGCGAATATTTCTCGAAGTACCGCTCGCCGATCTTGGTCAGCGACGCGATGGGCGTGATTTTTTCGGATTCCACCCGGATCAGCGATTTGGCCAGCAACCATTCGATGGCCATGCTGAGCTGGGAGGGCTCCAGGCCGGCCTCCTGTCCGAGCTGATCTTCGCGGAGACCCTGGGCCGGTTTGCCCCGCGCTTGGCTCAGGACCGCCAGGACCCTGGTTTCCAGAGGATGGAGGCTGTCAAAGAAAGCTGAAGGATCCGGCATAGGCTAGGAATGCCCGGTTGAGGTCGCCCGGGTCTGTTTGGGAGTTCGCCGTCCCGTCCGTCCGGCCTGCCGCAACGCCGTGATCGTTGCGCCGTAATCGGGACTGGTGAAGATCGCGGAACCCGATACGAGAATGTCCGCGCCCGCCCGCACCACGAGGGCCGCGTTTTCCACCTTGATTCCGCCGTCCACCTCCAACAGCGCCTTGCTCTTGTGCTTGTCGATCAACTGGCGGGCCTGGGCGACCTTGTCGAGGGCCCGGGCGATGAAGTGCTGGCCGCCAAACCCTGGATTGACGGACATCACGAGAACCAAATCGACGTCCTTGATGATGTCTTCGATGGAACTCAGGGGCGTCGCGGGGTTCAAGGTCACCCCGGCCTTGAGACCCAGTTCCTTGATGCATTGAATCGTCCGATGCAAGTGCGGGCAGGTTTCCACGTGGACCGTGAGGTAAGAGGCTCCGGCGTTGGCGAATTCCGGGATGAAGGCCTCCGGGTTGGTCATCATGAGATGGGTGTCCAAGGGAAGTTTCGTGACCTTCCGGAGGGCTTCCACAACCGGCGGCCCAATGGTGAGGTTGGGCACGAAATGGCCGTCCATGACGTCCACATGCAGAAGGTCGGCTCCGCCCTGTTCGACCCGGGCCACTTCATCGGAGAGGCGCGCGAAATCGGCGGAGAGAATGGATGGGGCGATCAGCACGGTCCGGTGGGTCATCAACGGTCGGCCTTTCGGAGCCGGGCCACAAAAAAGACATCCATGGGTGGAGCCGGAGCGGCGGTGGCTTGGGTCGGGATCGGAGGCGGTGTCGTCACTCCGCTTTTATACGCAGACGGCATGGTCAGGAGGTCTCCTTCCGAGGTCACATACCCGCGCCCTGCGGGGGGGACCCAGGGTGCCACCGATTCGCGACGGAACTCCGCGTGGCTCCGACAGAATTGGTCGACCACGCCTGTATTTTCCTCGGGTTCGGTCGAGCAGGTACTATAGACTAACACCCCGCCGGGTCGCAAGAGACGGCTGACTGCGGAGAGGATCGCCACCTGCTGGGCATGAAGCGGGGCCAGGTCCGTCTCCTGCTTCTGCCATTTGCCTTCCGGATGGCGCCGCAGCACGCCCAGCCCGCTACAGGGCGCATCGACCAGAAGGCGATCAAACAGCCGACGGGAAGCCTGCAGCGGCCCCGAGCCACACGAGGCGTCTCCGACGATGGGGGACAGCATGGTGAGGCCGAGCCGCCGAGCGTTGTCCTGAAGCAGGCGCAGGCGCCGCTCGCTCCGGTCTAATGCGAGAATCCTCCCGCGATTCTGCATGAGGGCCGCTAGGTGCGTCGCTTTTCCGCCCGGCGCCGCGCAGGCGTCCAACACCCACTCACCAGGCTGGGGATCCAGAATCGGTGCGACCAATTGTCCGCCTTCGTCCTCCACGTACCAGAACCCCTCGGCAAAACCCGGCAGCTCCGGAACGGGCCCGGCCCCCTCGAGCGTCACGCCGACCGGGCTTACGATCGTGGGATGCGCCCGGAAACCGGCCT
>JBFFYZ010000331.1:0-3109 GCA_041568895.1 Nitrospiraceae bacterium | reverse complement strand
GGGGGGCTCGGGCCCCTCCGGCCAGCCAGGAGGGACCGGTTCCTGGGTCGAAGTCCAGGTCTCGGACGACGGGCCTGGGATCGCGGAGGAGCACCTGAACCGGATCTTCGAGCCCTTTTTCACTACCAAACCGGTGGGGGAGGGGACCGGACTCGGGTTGTCCATCTGTTATCGGATCGTCACGGAGCACAAGGGCACGATCACCTGTCGGAGCGTCTTGGGCCGGGGGGCGACATTCATCGTGCGCTTACCCGTGATGCAGAAATAAAGTTGGCGGCGAAAGCGTTCAAGACTTCGGGTCGGGGTCGGGCTCCTGAGCACGGAGTGAATTGATCGGAGAGCCGGCGGGAGACGGAATGGGATTCGGCCATGGGTTGCGGCGGGGCAGAGCCGGCCCGTGGATCACCGGGGAGGATGGGGATGGCGACTATCCTAGTGGTGGATGACGAGCGGATGATCTGCGACCTCCTGCGCGCCGTCCTCAGTCGGCATGGCCACGAGGTGGTCACGGCCACGGGCGGACAGGAAGCACTGGATGCGTTTCGGCAGTGCCATCCCCGGGTGACGTTGTTGGATCTCCGCATGCCCGGCATGGACGGGATCACCCTGCTCAAGCGGATCCGGGCCGTGGAC
The DNA here is from genome assembly GCA_041568895.1 of Nitrospiraceae bacterium. GTDB lineage: Bacteria > Nitrospirota > Nitrospiria > Nitrospirales > Nitrospiraceae > JBFFYZ01. The sequence continues at coordinate 2,476 of JBFFYZ010000331.1, read as the reverse complement.
CCCCTGGCGGCCGTCATGGTCTTGACGGCCTGGGGCACCGATGATCTGGAAAACCAGGCCCGAGAACTGGGCGTCACCGATTTCCTCAAGAAGGGCTTTTCGCTGGACGTGCTGGTGAGCGCCATGGATCGGGTGGTGCAGCAGGCGGTGAAGGCTCCCGCCTCCTCCACGCCGCCGAGCACCGCCGACACGGATAAGCCGAAGGAGTCGATCCTGGTGGTGGACGACGAGCCCCTGATCCGGGACATGCTGATGCAGTTCCTGACCCTGCGAGGATACCGCGTGCGCACGGCCCAAAACGGCAAGGAGGCCCTGGAACTGGCGGCGGAGGAGCCGCCGCGGATGGTCATCCTGGACATGTACATGCCGGGCATGAGCGGGCTGGAGGTGCTCCGGGAGCTCCGGGCCAGGGACTACAAGGGGGGCGTGGTGGCGCTGACCGCCAGCCAGGATGAAGGGATGCTTCAACAGATTTTGGATTTAGGGTCGGTGGACGTCATGGGGAAGCCGGTTGATCTCGAGCGGTTGGCGCTCGTCCTCCACGTGGGGTTGACCCTCACCGAGTCATGACGGATCCATCGGTCAGAATGCCCAAGAATCTTACCGACACGAAATCACTCGGCCTCCCATGCCGGTAGAAGGTAGCACGGTGAGGCTGGGCTGAAGACGTCCGCCAGTCTGTGCAGGAACGGAATGTTGAGACCGCGTTGGGTGTACCTGGCGGCATGGTGCTGCCTCACTGTCGGAATTCTTCTCCTCCCTTCTGTTTCCGCCTGGTCCGCCGAATCCGATATCCCCGGCCGGCTCCACCCTTCGGGGGCCGCGGTCCTCACGCATGACCTGTCCATCGAGCTCGTCCCTGCCGACCACCGCCTCAGGGCCAGCGACTGGATCACGCTGAGGATTTCCGTTCCCGAGCTGCGTCAGCTGACCTTCTCCCTCAGTGCGGCCCTCCAGGTGAAGGCGATCCGGGCCGTGACTGCCAGGGGCTCCCGCCCGCTCTCCTTCACGAGCCGGGCTGCCGGTCAGGCCGGTGATCCGGAACCCGGCGCTCCTTCCGGGCCCCAGGCCATCACGGTGGAGTTGGAAGCTCCGATGGGTCGGAACCAGGTGCTGACGCTGGAATGGCTCTACGAAGGCATCGTCAACGATCCGCCACGTGCCAGTCGGCAGCTCCGGTTCGTCGCGCCGAGCGAAACGACGGGTCACGTCGGACCGGAGGGGGTCTATCTGTCCGGGGAAACCCATTGGTACCCCGATCTGGCGGGATCCTTGGCGACCTTTCGTCTTCGGGTGACGACCCCGGAACAGTGGGAGTCGGTGAGCCACGGGCGGCTGGTGTCTCGAACCGCGCAGGATAAGTCGGTCACCGCGATCTGGCGGGTGACCGATCGAACCGAAGCCCTGACCTTGGTGGCCAATCGGTTCATCCGGACCCATCGGGAATGGCGCGACCCTCTGGGACGGGGGATCGAGGTAGCCGCCTATCTCTTGTCCGAGAATCAACACCTGGCCGGCGAGTATATCGAGGCGTCAATTCAGTACCTGGAGGCCTATTCGAAGTTGCTGGGCCCCTATCCGTTTCCGAAATTTGCGGTGGTGGAAAACTTTTTCCCCAGCGGGCTCGGCATGCCTTCCTTTACCTTGTTGGGCAGCGGCGTCGTGAAGCGGCATTACGTGCAGCCGTTCGCGCTGGGCCACGAGATCGTGCATTCCTGGATCGGGAATTACGTGCTCAACGACGCGGAACAGGGGAATTGGGTGGAAGGCCTGACTACCTACCTGGCCAATTATTACCATGACGAAATGACCGGAAAGACCAAGGAGGCCCGAGACCAGCGCCGCATGATGCTGTTGGGGTATGCGGTGTATGTATGGCCCGACAAAGACTACCCGGTCGGGCATTTCCGCCGGAAAACCGACCAAAAGGATAATGCGATCGGATACCAAAAATGCGCCATGGTCTTTCACATGCTCCGACGGGAGATCGGGGATCAAGCGTTTTGGAGCGGGATTCGACGGCTGGTTGCGGAGTACAAAGGCGTCCATGCGACCTGGCATGATCTGGAACGGGTGTTTCAGAACGCCGCAGGGCGGGATCTCCGCTGGTTCTTTGCGCAGTGGATCGAGCGCGAGGGAGCCCCCACCCTCAAGATCCTGACTGCAGAGTCGGGCCACGGCGGGACAGGGCACTGGGTGGTCGCCCGAATTGCCCAGCAGGATCCGCCCTTTCGGGTTCGCCTGGAGGTCGCCGTGGACCTGGAAGGGGGGCATGTGCACCGAACCGCCCTCGACCTGACCCGTCCGGAGGAACTGCTGACGGTGCAGGTGCCAAGCCGTCCCCTCGCGCTCCGGGTGGATCCGGATTTCCAGACGTTTCGGCGTCTGAGTCGCGACCAGGTTCCTCCCATGTTGAACCTTTTCGTCACAGACCCGAATCAGGTTGTGGTCCTGTCGGAAAATGGCTCAGAGGAGG